>DATMGW010000346.1:0-21467 GCA_035555295.1 Caldimonas sp. | reverse complement strand
GCGCGCCTCGCCGCGGCGGGGATCGAGGTCGTCGCCGGCCCGTACGGCGATGCTGCGCGCGAGCTCAACATCGGCTTCGTCTCGCGCATGGAGCGCGGCCGACCGTGGCTACGCCTGAAGATCGCGGCCTCGCTCGACGGCCGCACCGCCCTCGACAACGGGACCAGCCAGTGGATCACGGGCGAGGCCGCGCGCAGCGACGGCCATGCCTGGCGCAAGCGCGCCGGCGCCGTCCTCACCGGCGTCGGCACCGTACTCGAAGACGATCCGCGCCTCGACGTCCGCCTCGTGCGCAGCGCGCTCCAGCCGATGCGCGTCGTCGTCGACTCGCGCCTGCAGACCCCCGCCTCGGCCCGTATCGTCCAGCCGCCGGGAAAGGTGCTCGTCTATACCGCGGTCGGCGACGCGGAGCGCAGCAGCGCCCTCGAGGCACGCGGCGTCGAAGTCGCGCTCGTCCCGTCCGCGGCGGGCAAGGTCGACCTGGCGGCGATGCTCGCCGACCTCGGCGGTCGCGGCATCAACGAGCTGCACGCCGAGGCCGGCGAAAAGCTCAACGCCTCGTTGTTGCGCGAAGGCCTCGTCGACGAGCTGCTGGTCTACGTGGCACCGCAACTGCTCGGCCGCGGCCGTGGCCTGGCGGCGCTGGGGCCCTTCGAGCGGCTCGAGCAGGCTTTCCGGTTCCGCTTCCACGACGTGACGCAGGTCGGCTGCGACCTGCGCCTGCGCCTGCGTCCGGAGTGACGCCTCGGCGACGTTGCGCGCCGGTGGCGGCGGCGACAATCGCCGCATGTTCACAGGCATCGTCAGCGGCGTCGGCCGCATCGTCGAGGCGTCGGCTCTCGGTGCGGTTCCGCAATTCGGCAAGGCGCTTGCGATCGAGGCGCCGAATGGCTTTCTCGACGACGTCGCGATCGGCGACAGCGTCGCGCTCTCGGGTGCGTGCATGACGGTCGTCTCGCTCGACGCGGCGAAGCGGCGTTTCTCGGTCGAGATCTCGGCCGAGAGTCTTGCCCGGACGGCCGGCCTCGACGGCCCCGGCGAGGTCAACCTCGAGAAGGCGATGCGCGCGAACGCCCGGCTCGACGGCCATCTCGTCAGCGGCCACGTCGACGGCGTCGGCCGCGTCGTGTCGGTCGAGCGCGTCGGCGAGTCGTCCGAGCTGCGCGTCGAAGCGCCAACGAGCCTGGCCCGCTTTCTCGCCGTCAAGGGTTCGGTCGCCGTCGACGGCGTGAGCCTCACCGTCAATCGCGTCGTCGACACGGCGACGGGCTGCGAGATCGGCATCAACCTCATCGCGCATACGCTGGCGCATACCAGCCTGCGCAACCTCGCGGTCGGCCGCCGGGTCAACCTCGAGATCGACCTCGTCGCCCGCTACGTCGAACGCATGCTCGGCCTGGCGGAGCGGCGCGAATGAAGGGAAAGAAGATGTCCGCCGCCCCTACAATTTCCGGAATGGCCATCGCCCCCATTCCCGAGCTCGTCGCCGAGCTGGCCGCCGGCCGCATGGTGATCCTCGTCGACGAGGAGGACCGCGAGAACGAAGGCGATCTCGTCATCGCCGCCGACCACGTCACGCCCGAAGCGATCAACTTCATGGCGCGCTTCGGGCGCGGGCTGATCTGCCTGACGCTCACTCGCGAGCGTTGCGAGCGACTGCAGTTGCCACCGATGACGGCGAAGAACAGTGCCCAGCACGGCACCGCATTCACCGTCTCGATCGAAGCCGCGACCGGCGTGACGACCGGCATCTCCGCCGCCGACCGGGCGCGCACCGTGCAGGCCGCGGTGCGCAAGGACGCACGCCCTGCCGATCTGGTCCAGCCCGGGCACATCTTTCCGCTGCAGGCACAGGACGGCGGCGTGCTGATGCGCGGCGGTCACACGGAAGCAGGCTGCGACCTCGCGGCGATGGCCGGCCTGACGCCTGCCGCCGTCATCTGCGAAGTGATGAACGACGACGGATCGATGGCACGCCTCCCCGATCTGGTCGCCTTCGCGCATACGCACGGCCTCAGGATCGGCACGATCGCGGGCCTGATCGAGCATCGCAGCCGCCACGAGACGCTGATCGAGCGCGCCGGCACGCGCAAGATGCTGACGCCGCAAGGCGAGTTCGATTGCACCGCCTACCGCGATCACACGGGCGGGCTGCATCTCGCCCTGACGCGCGGCCGCTGGTCGGCCGGCGACGAAGTACTGGTTCGCGTGCACGAGCCACTCTCGGTCCTCGACCTGCTCGACGCCGGCCCGGGCGACCACTCCTGGCCGCTGCCGCGCGCCCTCGCCGCCTTGCAGAAGAGCGAGCGCAGCGCCGCCGTGCTGCTGAACTGCGGCGAAGACGCCGCCGTGCTGCTGCCGAACGTGCTGGCGCGCAGCCGCGGCGCGCGCCGCCCGGCGCTGCCGTTCGATCTGCGCACCTATGGCATCGGCGCGCAGATATTGCGCGACCTCGGCGTCGCGCGCATGAAGTTGCTCGGCGGCCCGCGCCGGATGCCGAGCCTGGCGGGGTACGGGCTCGAAATCACCGGCTTCGTCGCCGACGAGCCCGCCGTTTCCGCGCCGCTCGCCACGCATGCGCCACGCTGACCAGGGCGAGGCGGCGCGCCTCGACGGTCGCGACCTGCGCATCGGCATCGTCCAGGCTCGCTTCAATCGCGCGCTCACCGATCGCATCGCAGCGGCGTGCCGGGCCGAGCTCGCAACGCTCGGCGTCGCGGCCGAATCGATCACGCACGTGCCGGTGCCCGGCGCGCTCGAGATCGGCACCGCCCTGGCTGCGCTCGCCGGGAGCGACGAGTTCGACGCGCTCGTCGCCGTCGGCTGCGTCATCCGCGGCGAGACCTATCACTTCGAGCTCGTCGCCAACGAGAGCGGCGCCGCGGTGACGCGCGTCTCGCTCGACCACGGCGTGCCGATCGCCAATGCCGTGCTCACCTGCGACGACGAGGCGCAGGCCGCCGCTCGCGCCGAAGACAAGGGCCGCGACGCGGCTCGCGTCGCGGTCGAGATGGCGAACCTGCTGGACGATTGGTCGTGAGCGAGAGCGGCGATGCGGACGGCCCCGGCGCCGGGCCGTCTTCACCCCGCCCGCGTGGGGGAAAGCGCAGCGACGGCCGCAAGCCGGGGTCGGGCGCCAGAACCTCGGCACGACGCAAGGCGCGCGAGTTCGCGCTGCAAGGGCTGTACGAATGGCTGGTCGGCGGTGCCGACGCCGGCGTCGTCGACGCGCACATGCGCGAGCTGGAAGGCTTCGAGCGATGCGACGCGGCGCACTTCGACATGCTGCTGCACGGCTGCATCGGCGAGGCCGGCCAGCTCGACGCGCTGCTCGCCGCCCATCTCGACCGCAAGAGCGAGCAGCTGTCGCCGGTCGAGCACGCGATCCTCATGATCGGCGCCTACGAGCTGAAGCACTGTGTCGAGATCCCGTACAAGGTCGCGATCAACGAAGCGGTCGAGCTCGCCAAGAGCTTCGGCGGCACCGACGGCCACAAGTACGTCAACGGCGTGCTCGATCAAGCCGCAGCGATCCTGCGCGCCGGCGAAGTCGACAGCATGCGGGCCGGGCGCGGCTGAGCTCCGTGCCGCAGGGAGACAGCCCTCGTTCGACGTCGCCGTCCGTGACGCCACTGCGGCACAGTTGGCGCCCGGGGCACATCCTTTGGTGAGCTTGTGTTACTAACGTTCGCTGCGACGCCTTTTTCACACTTACCCGGTCCGCGACTCACTTAAGCTGGCAGACGTGAACAGCCCCGTCACTCCGCCCGCCGTGCCCGGAGACACCGAGCCGGTGGCGCCGAGCCTGCCCGACGTGGCCTTGTGGAGCGATTCGGACAGCGGCGACCGCCCGGCGGCACCCGGCTTTTCCGGGCTCGTCTCGACGCCGGCCGATCGCGCCATGCCGACGATCGGCCATATCGGCCGCTACGCGCTCAAGTACCAGCTCGGCACGGGCGGTCTCGGCACGGTGTTCGCGGCGCACGATCCGCTCCTGTCGCGGCTCATCGCCGTGAAGACGCTCAACGTCGAGATCAAGGAAGAAGAGCGCGAATCGTTCAACACGCTCTTCATCAACGAGGCGCGCGCCGCCGGCGGCCTGAGCCACCCGCACATCGTCACCGTGTTCGACGCCGGAATCAGCGACAAACGCGCCTACATCGCGATGGAGCTGCTGAAGGGGCGCGACCTGCGCCAGCTGCGCCAGGAAGGCTGGCGCGCGACACCGGCGCAGGCCGCGCTGATCGTGCGCCGCGTCGCCGATGCGCTGGCCTTCGCGCACTCGAAAGGAGTGATCCATCGCGACGTCAAGCCGGCGAACATCTTCATGGTCGGCCGCACGCAGCCACGCGTCCTCGACTTCGGCATCGCCCGGGTCGCCCACCATCACGAGAGCGGCGACGCGATGCCCGGTGCCGGGTCGCCGTACTACATGGCGCCCGAGCAGGTGCGTCGCGAGCCGGCGGATCGGCGCGCCGACGTGTTCTCGCTCGGCGTCGTCCTCTACGAGCTGCTGACCGACGTCAAGCCGTTTCACGGCGAGACGCTCAAGCAGATCACGAACGCCGTCCTCACGCACGAGCCGCCGCTCGCGAACAGCATCGATAAATCGGTGCCGAAGGCGCTCGCCGAGATTGCCGCGCGAGCCATGGCCAAGGACCCCGAGCAGCGCTTCCGCTCGGCACGATCGTTCGCGCGCGAGCTGCGCCAGTGGCTCGACGCCAACCCGAGTGGCCCGGAGGCCGAGACCGGCGCCACGCAGCCGGTGCCGGCGGTGCCCGGCCCGGCACGCCGCCGCCGGGCCCCGTTGCTGGCCGCAGCGGCCTTCGGCGTCATTGGGCTGCTCGCCGGCGCCTCTTGGTGGTTGAACACCGGCACGGCGGCGCGATCGACTGCCTTGCCGGCGACGGCGCCTTATCCCGCCGCCGCTGCGGCCGCAACCGTCACGGTCGTCGCGCCGGCGCCGGTCGCAGTGCCTGCTGCGACCGTGACCCCGCCGCCCGCGCTGGGCACGCCGGTCGTGGCCGTCGCGGCCACACCTGCACCCGCGGCGGCGGCGACCGAGTCGAGCCCATCGAACGCCGACGCGCTCCTTCTCGCCACGATCGTCCCGACGCCTCCATCGCCCGGCCGGCCCGCGGCGCCCGGCGGCGACGCGGAGGCGAACGCGACACCGGCGCAGGCCCGCCATGGCGAGTCCGCGAACGCCGGCGGCACGGCGAACGCCACCGCGCCGGTCCTCAGGGAATCGGCCAAGGATCGCCGCGCCCGCGAGGCACGCGAACGCGACGCCAAAGAGCGCGATGCGCGCGCCACCGTCGCGGCGCCGGCGGCGACCGGCACGCTGAAGATCGCGATCAGCCCTTGGGGTCAGGTCGAGGTCGACGGCTCGCCCTCGGGCGCCGCCCCACCGCTGACCGAGCTGACGCTGGCCGAAGGCCGGCACCAGATCGTCATTCGCAACGGCGACTACGCGCCCTACGTCACGTCGGTCGTCGTCGCCGCAGGCCAAACCGTCGCCCTCAGGTACAAGTTCGGCTCGTGAATCGCGTCTTCGCCGCGCTAGCATCGGCGACCTGGCTTCTTCTCGTCGCGGCGTGCGCACCGGTGCCGCCGGCACCGGTCGGCCTGCTCGACGTGAGCGCGCGGCCGGCCGAGAAGGCCTTGTTGGCAGGCCTCAAGGCTTATGACGACGCGCAATACGACTCCGCCCAGCAGCTGTTCAGGCAGGCGCTTGCCCTGGGCCTGGCCTCGCGCAAAGACCGGGCCGAGGCGCACAAGCGCCTCGCCTTCATCGAGTGTGCGGCCGGGCGCCTCGGCGAATGCGAAGGCGAGTTTCGCCTCGCCCGCCAAGCCGACCCCGCCTTCGCGCTCGACCGCTCCGAGGCCGGCCATCCCGTCTGGGGGCCGGTCTATCGCAAGGTCGTTCCACCCTGATCGCGCCGGCTGCGCCGCACCCGCATGACGGTCGCACGGGCCCGGCACCCGGCCGATCCGGCGACGGCATTCAGCCTGGCCGTTCGCGTCTACTGGGAAGACACGGACGCCGTCGGCGTCGTCTTCTACGCCAACTATCTGAAGTTCTTCGAACGCGCCCGCACCGAGTGGCTGCGCGGCCTGGGTTTCGCGCAGGAGCGAATGCGCGCCGAGGCCGGAATCGCCTTCGTCGTCACCGAGACGTCGGTGCGCTATCGTCTGCCCGCGCGGCTCGACGATCTGCTCGACGTCACGGTTCAGGTCGTTCACCGGGGCCTGGCCAGCCTGGTCGTCGCGCAACGCGCGTCGCGGGCGGGCGAGGTTCTTGCCGAAGGCACGATCCGGATCGGCTGCATCGAGCTCGGAACCTTCCGGCCGCGCCGCTTCCCTGACGACATCCTCACCCAACTGAAGGCCTTGCCGCAACGATGAACCAGGATTTCTCGATCGTCACGCTCGTCCTGCAGGCCAGCTTCGTCGTGCAGGTCGTGATGGCCGGGCTCATGATCGCATCGCTGGCGAGCTGGACGGTGATCTTCGGCAAGCTCTTCGGCCTGGCCAGGGTTCGCTCGGCGAACGACGACTTCGAGCGCGAGTTCTGGGCCGGCCGCAACCTCAACGATCTCTACACCGACGCGACCAAGAAGACGGCAGCCTCGCCGATGGAGCGGATCTTCGCCTCGGGGATGCGCGAGTTCTTCAAGCTGCGCGAAAAGCGCGTCGCCGACACCGGCGCGCTGCTCGACGGCGCGCGCCGGGCGATGCGGGCGAGCTTCCAGCGCGAGCTCGACGCCATCGAATCGAACCTGTCGTTCCTCGCCTCGGTCGGCTCGGTCTCGCCATACGTCGGCCTGTTCGGCACCGTCTGGGGGATCATGCATGCGTTCATCGGCCTGTCGAACCTGCAGCAGGTGACTCTGGCGACCGTCGCGCCCGGGATCGCCGAGGCGCTCGTCGCGACCGCGATCGGCCTGTTCGCCGCGATCCCCGCTGTGATCGCCTACAACCGCTTCGCGCGCGACATCGACCGCATCGCGATCCAGCTCGAGAGCTTCATCGAGGAGTTCTCGAACATCCTGCAGCGCAACGCCGGCACCGTTCCCGCGGCAGCACGATGAGAAGGGTGCGGCGATGCCGGCATTGATGCAGCGCGGCCCGCGCCGCCGCACGATCAGCGAGATCAACATGGTCCCGTTCATCGACGTCATGCTCGTGCTGCTGATCATCTTCATGGTGACGGCGCCGCTGATCACGACCGGCGTCGTCGACCTGCCGAGCGTCGGCAAGGCGCAGCAGCGCACCGAGGCGCACCTGATCGAGCTGATCGTCGGCGCCGACGAGCAGCTGCGCATGCGCGTCGACGGCAGGGACGCGGCGCCCTTGCGCGTCGCCGACATCGCCGCGCGCGTCCGCGAGGCGCAGGCCGGCGACGATCGGACCCCGGTCGTGATCGCCGCCGATCGCAACGTCCGCTACGAGAACGTCGTCAAGGCGATGGACGCGTTGCAGCGCGGCGGCGTCAAGCGCGTCGGCCTCTCGGTGAAGCAGACGCCGTGAGCGTCCCCGCCCGGCCGCTCCGCAGGGGACGCTCCGTCCCGCTCGGCGGGACCGCGCGCAGCGCGAGGGTGCACCAGTGAGCACGGGCGCCATGGCCCTGCCGCGTGACGCGTTTGCGCCACGCCCTCTGCCGGGGATGCGCTCGGGGCTGCTCCTCGCCCTGATCGTGCATGCCCTGCTCATCGTCGCCCTGGCGTGGAGCGTCAACTGGCGAACGCGCGAGCCCGAAGGAATCGTCGCCGAGCTCTGGTCGGCGCTGCCGCAAGCCGCCGCGCCCCGAGCCGCGCCGCCCGAGCCGACGCCAGCGGTCGTCGCGCCGCGACCCGCACCAACACCGCCGGCGCCGCCGCAACCGTCGCCGGCGGCGCGCGCCGAGGCGCAGATCGCCGTCGAGCGCGCCGAGGCCGCGCGCAAGGCCGAAGCCGCGCGGCGCGACGAGGCGCGCCGCGTAGAGGCCGAGCGCGAGCGCCAGCGTCTTGCCGACGAACAGGCGGAGAAGAAGAAGCTCGCCGAAAAGGCGCGCCAGGACGAAGCGCGCCAGGCGACGATCCGCGAGTCGAACCTGAAACGAATGATGAGGGAAGCGGGAACAAGCGACGATCCTGCCGCGGCCGGCACTGGTGCTCGCACGTCCGGCCCGTCGGCGGGCTACGCCGGGCGGGTCAAGGCGCGCGTCAAGCCGAACATCGTCCTCACCGCGCCGCTCGATGGCAATCCGCCGGCGACGGTCGAGGTGCGCGTCGCTCCAGACGGCACGATCGTCGGTAGGAAGCTCACCAAGAGCAGCGGCTCGACGGTGTGGGACGACACGGTGCTGCGCGCGATCGACAAGACCGAGGTGCTGCCGAAGGATGTCGACGGCACGATCCCGCCGACGTTCGAGATCACGTTCCGGCCGCGCGACTAGCCGCGGTGCGCGCTGATGCGCAGCAGGCGCGCTACGGCTCGAGCGCGAGGCCGCTGACGTACGAGACCGTGTGGCCCTTGGTGTTGTCGGAATCCGCGCCGACCGACACGCCGAGGACCGGCGGCGCGGTCTTGCTCTCGTCGCCGAAAAGACGCACGAAGTCGGCGCCGACGTCGCGCTTCTCGGCGACCCAGCGATCGAGCCGGTCCTTGCCCGATTCGAGCACCATATAGCGAACGCGCCGCGTGAAGGCGTTGTCGAGCGTCGTCCCTGCCGGCAGGCTCGCGTCCCAAACGTAGCAGACGGTCGCCGTCGGCTGGAAGTCGGTCGTCTTGCTGCGCACCAGGCGCAGCAGCTGTCGCTCGGTGAACGAGATGTTGTCGATCGGCATGTCGAAGAAGACGCAGACCTTGATCGCCGTGTCGTCGCCGCTGCGCGAGCGCAGGTCGGACGTCTCGAGCGGCTTCTCGACGCGCCATTGCCACGCGAGATGCGTCGACGTTGTCGCGTTCAGCGGGTGGACGAGATTCGCGTACGACTCGTCGGCCTCGATCTTGACCGCGCGCTTGCCGTCGATGTCGACCACCGAGAAGCGCGTCAGCGGCTTCGATCCCTGCTGGGGCAGGCCCTGGACATGCCAGGGTGCCTGCGGTGCGGCCCCGGCGGCACCGAACGGGGTGAGCGCGTTTTCCGCATGGGCCGCCCCGCCGGCGACTCCGGCGGCGATCAGCGTGGCAGCAAGGACGAGCGAGGACGCGGAGCGGCGGTGATGGTTCATGCAAGAAGTTTCGCTGTTCTTCGGGACGTCGGGGGTTCGGCGGAACCCGAACCGGCGCCGCGCCAGGCGCCGCCGTCTCTGGCACTGCCGCAGCCGCCGCCGCCCGGCGTCTCGATCACGAACACGTCGCCCGCCGCCATCTCGACGCTGGCGATGTGGTCGAGCGGCTCGACGCTTCCGTCGGCACGCTCGACGCGGTTGACACCGGGCTTCCCCGGCAACACGCCGGCGACGCCGAACGCGCCGGCGTGGCGGCCGTTCGAGAGGATCGACGCCGTCATCGGCTCGAGGAAGCGGACGCGCCGGATGCCCCCGTCGCCGCCATGCCAGCGGCCTGCACCGCCCGAGCCCGCGCGCAGCTCGAAGCTGTCGAGGCGAACCGGGAAGCGGAACTCGAGCACCTCGGGGTCGGTCAGGCGCGAGTTCGTCATGTGCGTCTGCACGACCGACGTGCCGTCGAAGCCGCCGACCACCCGACCCTCGGCGTCCTGGACGAACCCCGCGCCCGAGCCGCCGGAGATCGTTTCGTAGTACTGGTAGCGGGAGTTGCCGAGGGTGAAGTTGTTCATCGTGCACTGCGACGAAGCCATCGCGCCGAGCGCGCCGTACAAGGCGTTCGTGATGCACATCGAGGTCTCGACGTTGCCGGCGACGACCGATGCCGGCGGATGCGGATTGAGCATCGAGCCGTCGGGAATGACGACCTCGAGCGGCTTCAGGCAGCCGGCGTTGAGCGGGATCTCGTCGTCGACGAGGGTACGAAAGACGTAGAGCACGGCAGCCATGCAGACCGCGGTCGGCGCGTTGAAGTTGTTCGTCAGCTGCGCCGAGGTGCCGGTGAAATCGATCTCGGCGCTGCGCCGGGCGGCATCGACGCGGATCGCCACCTTGATCTCGGCGCCGTTGTCCAGAGGCAGGACGAAGGCGCCGTCCTTGAGCCGCGTGATGACGCGGCGCACCGACTCCTCGGCGTTGTCCTGCACGTGCCGCATGTAGCTTTGCACGACGTCGAGGCCGTACTGCGCGACCATGGCGCGCAGCTCGCGCACGCCTTTTTCGTTCGCCGCGACCTGCGCCTTCAGGTCGGCGAGGTTCTGCTCGGGGTTGCGCGAGGGGTGCTCGCCGCTCTCGAGCAGGGCGCGCATCTCGGCTTCGAGAAAACGCCCGGCCTCGACCAGCTTGACGTTGTCGATCTGCACGCCCTCTTCCTCGATGCGGGTCGAGAACGGTGGCATCGAGCCGGGCGTCGTTCCGCCGATGTCGGCGTGATGTCCGCGCGAGCCCACGTAGAACGTGGGCTCGCGCTTCGCGCCGTCACGAAGCCCTTCTCCCCGACCCTCCTCCCCGGGGGAGGAGGGCCAACCTTCGGACAAGTAGACCGGCGTCACCACCGTCACGTCGGGCAGGTGCGTGCCGCCGTGGTACGGATCGTTCAGCACGTACACATCGCCGGGCCGCATCCTGCCGGCGTTCCTCGCCACCACGGTCTTGATCGATTCGCTCATCGATCCCAGGTGCACCGGCATGTGCGGCGCGTTGGCGATCAGGTTGCCTTCGGCGTCGAAAAGGGCGCACGAGAAGTCGAGCCGCTCCTTGATGTTCACCGAGTACGCCGTGTTCTGCAGCTGCAGGCCCATCTGCTCGGCGATGTTCATGAACAGGTTGTTGAAGACCTCGAGCAGCACCGGATCGACCGTCGTGCCGACGGCGCGACGCGCCTCGCGCGGGACGACGCGCTCGAGCACGAGATGATCGAGCGCAGTGACGCGGGCGCGCCAGCCTGGCTCGACGATCGTCGTCGCGTTGCGTTCGGCGACGATCGCCGGCCCCGCGATCTCGTGCCCGGGACGCGCCGCGCTGCGCTCGACGAGCGCGGCGTCGTGCCAGCGCCCCTCGCTGTACAGGCGAACGCGCGCCGCGACCGGCGCCGCGCCCTGCGCGTCGAGCGCGTGGCGCGCCTCGGCCGGCGCATCGCCGGCGCCAATCGCCTCGACCGAAGCGGCCTCGACGATCAGGCGCCGCTCCGCCATCAGGAAGGCGAAGCGCTGCCGGTAGGCCGCCTCGAACGCCGCCTGCAGCGCAGCGGTGTCGCCGAAGGGGACGACCAGCGCCGAATCGGTCCCCTCGTAGCGCAGATGGACGCGGCGGCGCACGGCGATCTGTTCGCCACGCAGTCCCTGTCGCTCGAGCTCGGCGACTGCCTCGGCGGCGAGCGTGTCGAGCCGCGTGCGCAGCGCCGTGTCGGCATCGGCGAGCGGCAATTCGATCGCCGCCTGGCGCATCGCCGTCTGGTCCGCCAGGCCCATGCCGTAGGCCGACAGCACCCCGGCGAGCGGATGGATGAAGACGCGCGACATGCCCAGCGCGTCGGCGACGCGGCAGGCGTGCTGGCCACCGGCGCCGCCGAAGCACTGCAGCGTGTAGCGCGTGACGTCGTAGCCGCGCGCCACCGAAATCTTCTTGATCGCGCCGGCCATGCCGCCGACGGCGATGTCGATGAACCCTTCGGCGACCTGCTCGGGCGAACGCGCGGTCCCGGTGGCGCGCTCGATCTCCGCGGCGAGCGCGGCGAAGCGGGCGTTGACGATCTCGCCGTCGAGCGCCTCGTCGCCGCGCGGGCCGAAGACACTCGGGAAGAACGCCGGCTGGATCTTGCCGACCGCGACGTTCGCATCGGTCACGGTCAGCGGGCCGCCGCGCCGGTAGCAGGCCGGCCCCGGGTTGGCACCGGCGCTCTGCGGCCCGACCCGAAAGCGCGCGCCGTCGAAGGCGAGGATCGATCCGCCGCCGGCCGCGACGGTGTGGATCGCCATCATCGGCGCGCGCACGCGCACTCCCGCGACCTGCGTCTCGAAGGCGCGCTCGAACTCGCCGGCGTAGTGGCTCACGTCGGTCGACGTGCCGCCCATGTCGAAGCCGATCACCTTGATGCCATCGTTTGTGCCGAGGCCGAGCTCGGCGGTCCGCACCATGCCGACGATGCCTCCGGCGGGCCCCGAGAGGATCGCGTCCTTGCCCTGGAAGCCGCCTGCTTCGGCAAGACCCCCCGACGACTGCATGAAGTAGAGGCGCACGCCGGGCATTTCTGCGGCCACTTCGTCGACATAGCGGCGCAGGATCGGCGACAGGTAGGCGTCGACGACCGTCGTGTCGCCGCGGCCGACGAGCTTCATCAAGGGGCTGACGCGATGCGAGACGCTCACCTGCGTGAAGCCGGCGGCGCGGGCCAGCCGCTCGGCCGCCGCCTCGTGAGCGGTGTAGCGCCAGCCGTGCATGAAGACGATGGCGACGCTCGATAGCCCCGATGCGAAAGCCGCGGCGAGGCCGTCGCGCAGCGCCGCCTCGTCGAGTGCCTGCACGATCTCGCCGCTTGCGCCGACGCGCTCGTCGGCCTCGATCACTTTCGCGTAGAGCAGCTCGGGCAGCACGATGTGCCGTTCGAACAGGCGCGGCCTCTCCTGATAGCCGATGCGCAGCGCGTCGCGAAAGCCTTTCGTGATAACGAGCAGCGTCGGCTCGCCCTTGCGTTCGAGCAAGGCGTTCGTCGCCACCGTCGTACCCATTTTCACGCTCTCGACCCGCTCCGGAGTGACGGGCTCACCGGCCGCGAGGCCGAGCAGGCGGCGGATCCCGGCAACCGCGGCGTCGCGATACTGCTCGGGGTTCTCCGAGAGCAGCTTCAGCGTCTCGATCGAGCCGTCGGGCCGCCGGCCGACGATGTCGGTGAAGGTGCCGCCGCGATCGATCCAGAACTGCCAGCGGCCGGGGTTCGTTGCGCTCACGACGCAGCCTCGGCCAAGCGTGCCGCGATCAGCGTCGTGATGTCGTGAACGGGCAAGCCGGTCGCGGCACGCACGGCGTCAGCATAAGGTGGCATGTTGGTGCACTCGAGAACGATCGCGCCGAGCCCGGAGTGTCTGCGAACGAGGCGCGTCGCGGCGGCGACCGTCGCCGCGGCGGCTTCGCCCGCATCGAGCTCGGAGCGATTGTCGAGCAGCGTGCGTCGAAATGCCGAATCCGCCGCGAGGCCCTCGACCGGCGTGTCGGCCGCTGCGCCCGCCGCCGCGAGATGCGCGGCCGTCAGCGACTTCCCGTCCGCGGTGACGACGCCGACGCGCCGCCCGTGCGGCAGCGTCGCCTCGAGCTCGGCGACGAGGAGCAGGCTCGACGTCCACACCGGCACCGCGACGGCCGCCTGCATGTCGTCCTGGAAGAGCGCGAGGAAACCGCAGCTCGTCACGATCGCCGAGCAGCCTTCGGCTTCGAGCGCCTGCGCTGCCGCGATGAAGGGCTCCAGCAAGGAGCGATCGCGCTCGACCACGACGCGGCGCGGAAATGCGCCGGCCACCGTCCGGAAGCGAACCGGGAACGCGAAGGTCGCGGCACACCCGATGTCGCCCCGCGGGCGCGGAAATCGCGTGTCGAGCATGACGACGCCGAGGGTCGGGTGCATCCGCAGGCTACAGAGACGTCGCGGCCCGCGCCGCCTGGTCGTAGAGACCCGACATCGTGCGCAGCAGGCGCGCCGCGTTGCCGATGTCGGGGTTGCGCTCGACATCGAGGTTGGCGATCAGGCAGGCCTCGCGCACCTCGCGGTACTTCGCGACCGCAGCCTCGCCGGCGGGAGTCGGGCTGTAGAAGACTTCCTTGCCGACCCTGGCACCCTGCGCCAGTTCGGCGGCGAGCAGCTTCTTCAGCGAATAGCCGACGACGTGCGTGTCTTCGACATTGAGGACGAAGCAGATGTCGCCGAGCTTCTTGTTGCGGGCGCGATGGCAGATGTGGTGCAGCACGAGCACGTCGGTGATCGTCAGGTCAGGGCAGCCGGCCGCCGCCATGCAGCGCATCGCCCAGCGCGAGAAGGCGTTCCAGGCGACGATCAGGCCGAACTCGAGCTCGGAGAGCTCGACGCTCTTGGGCGAGACCAGGTGCGACGACGAGACGATGCCGGAGGTCCGCGCCTTGGCCGTCGCGGGGCGGGTTCGAGTGCGTCGCGCCGCCGTCGACATCGGAGATTCCCTCGATTCGTTGAAAACTTATTGACAATTTATCGGAATGCTTCCTAGACTGCAAGCGGTCGGGGAAGAACCGATGTGCCCGCCGCGAGGCACGCTCTATGCTTCTGGCCTTCTCGTTCAACCGCTTGCCGGAGTGCTCATGACATCGATCCGACGCCTCGCCCTTCACCTCTCGCGGCCGGTTGCGGCGCTCGCGCTCGCCGGCACCGCGCTGACGGCCCAGGCGCAGATCAAATGGGACCTGCCGGCCGCCTACCCGGCGACCAATTACCACAGCGAGAACCTCGTCCAGTTCGCCAACGACGTCGACAAGGCGACCGGCGGAAAGCTGAAGATCACGGTACACGCCAACGCATCGCTCTTCAAGGCGCCGGAGATCAAGCGCGCCGTGCAGGGCGGGCAGGCGCAGATCGGCGAGGTCCTGCTCGTCAACTTCCAGAACGAGTGGCAGCTCTACGGCATCGACGGGCTGCCCTTCCTCGCCGACAGCTACGCCGACTCGATGAAGCTCTACAAGGCCTCCAGGCCGGCGCTCGAGAAGAAGCTTGCCGAGCAGGGAATGATGCTGCTCTACACCGTGCCGTGGCCGCCGCAGGGCATCTACGTCAACAAGCCGATCTCCTCCGCCGCCGACCTGAAGGGCGTGAAGTGGCGCGCCTACAGCCCGGCGACGGCGCGCATCGCCGAGCTCGTCGGCGCCCAGCCGGTCACGGTGCAGGCGGCCGAGCTGTCGCAGGCGATGGCGACGGGCGTGATCGAAAGCTACATGTCGTCGGGGTCGACCGGCTACGACAGCAAGACCTACGAGCACATCAAGTACTGGTACGACACGCAGGCCTGGCTGCCGAAGAACGCGGTGCTCGTCAACAAGGCGGCCTTCGACGCGCTCGACAAGCCGACCCAGGCCGCCGTGCTGAAGGCCGGCGCCGACGCCGAGGCGCGCGGCTGGGCCCTCTCGCAGCAGAAGAACGGCGAGTACGTCGAGCTCCTGAAGAAGAACGGGATGACGATCCTGCCGCCGTCGCCGCAGCTGAAGGCCGACATGAAGAAGGTCGGCGACACGATGCTCAAGGAATGGCTAGAGAAGGCCGGCCCCGAGGGCCAGGCCGTGGTCGACGCGTACCGCAAGATGTGACGGCGGGCGCCGCATGCCCGCCGCTTCCGCGCCCGCGCGCGGCCTCGTCGGCCGCGCCCTCGATCGGCTCTACGACGCGAGCGCCGCGCTCGGCGCCGTCGCGATGGTGCTGCTGCTCGTGATGGTGCTGCTGTCGATCGTCTCGCGCCAGGTCGGCTTCAACGTCCCCGGCGTCGACGCCTACGCCGGCTACATGATGGCGGCGGCGGGCTTTCTCGCGATGGCGCACACGCTGAAGAAGGGCGAGCACATCCGCGTCACCCTGCTGCTCTCGGCCCTGCACGGAGGCGCGCGGCGCGGCCTCGAGATCTGGGCGCTGTTCGGCGCGACGCTGCTCGCTGCGCTGCTGGCCATCTACAGCTGCAAGCTCTCGTGGCAGTCGTACACCTTCCACGATATGTCGACGGGCAACGACGCGACGCCGCTCTGGCTGCCCGAGCTGTCGATGGCGATCGGCGCGCTCGTCCTCGCGATCGCCTTCGTCGACGAGCTCGTCCTCGAGATCCGTGGCCGGCGCGTCGTTCCGCACAGCGACGAGCCGTTGCGCAACGAATAGGCCATGAGCGATTTCGCGATCACCGCGCTGCTCATCGCCTCGCTCTTTCTCATCCTCGCCAGCGGCGTCTGGATCGGCCTGACTCTGTCCGGCGTCGCCTGGATCGGCATGCAGCTCTTCAGCTCGCGCCCGGCCGGCGACGCGATGGCGGTGACGATCTGGGGCTCAGCGTCTAGCTGGACGCTGACGGCCCTGCCGCTCTTCATCTGGATGGGCGAGATCCTCTTTCGCACGCGGCTCAGCGAGGACATGTTCAAGGGCCTGGCGCCGTGGATGCAACGCCTGCCGGGGCGCCTCCTGCACACCAACGTCGTCGGCTGCGCGATCTTCGCCGCCGTCTCGGGATCGAGCGCGGCGACCTGCGCGACGATCGGCAAGATGAGCCTGCCCGAGCTGGCGCGACGCGGCTATCCCGACATGATGTCGCTCGGCTCGCTGGCCGGCGCCGGAACGCTCGGCCTGCTCATTCCACCGTCGATCATCATGATCGTCTACGGAGTCACCGCCGACGTCTCGATTGCCCAGCTCTTCATCGGCGGCGTGATTCCGGGAGTCGTCCTGGCCGGCATCTTTTCGCTCTACATCGCCGCCTGGTCGCTGAAGAACAAGCACCTCATCCCGCCGCCCGACGCGCCGCTGAGCTTTAGGGAAAAGCTGCGCGAATCGAAGAACCTGATCCCGGTCGTGCTCCTGATCGTCGCCGTGCTCGGCTCGATCTACGCCGGCATCGCCACCGCGACGGAAGCGGCAGCGCTCGGCGTGCTCGGCTCGCTCGTCATCGCCTTCGTGCAAGGCTCGATGAGCTGGCCGACCTTCAAGGAATCGCTGATGGGCGGAACGCGCCTGTACTGCATGATCGCCCTGATCCTCGCCGGCGCGTCGTTCCTCACGCTCAGCATGGGCTACATCGGCCTGCCGCGACATCTCGCCGAATGGATCGCCACCCTCGGCCTGGGAAAGTTCGAGCTGATCGTCGCCCTGACGATCTTCTACGGCATCCTCGGGTGCTTTCTCGACGGCATCTCGATGGTCGTGCTGACCATGGGAGTGATCATGCCGACGGTGCAAAAGGCCGGCATCGACCCGCTCTGGTTCGGCATCTTCATCGTCATCGTCGTCGAGATGGCGCAGGTGACGCCGCCGGTCGGCTTCAACCTGTTCGTCCTGCAAGGGATGACCAAGCGCGAGATCGGAACGATCGCCCGCGCTGCGTTTCCGTTCTTCCTGCTCATGGCGGCGATGGTCGTCATCCTCTACGTCTTCCCGCAGCTGGCGACCTTCCTGCCGGCCCAGATGCGGCGCTGAGCCGGCGCGGCGGCCCGGGCACGCCGCAAAAGCCCCGATCTGCGTGCAATCCGCCCCGCAATTCGGGGCCTTCAGCTCGGCCGTTTCATCGCACGATCGCCGTTCTGCTGGGTCGGTGCGCCTCCCGCCCGGAGGCCTGCCGCCCGCCCAGCGCAAGGAACCGTCCATGGCCGACATGCTCGCTCCCCTGAACTGGGACATGCCCGCGCGCCCGCCGCTGCGCGGCCCCGCCGATTCGCCCGCCGCCGATGCGCCGCCCTCGACGAGCACGCCGGAAAAGGCCAGCCGCGAGGTCTTCATGTGGCCGACGCCGCCGTTCGCGAGCTACCCCGCGCCGAGCGAGCAGACCGAAACGCTGCCGTGCCAGATCGTGACCGGCGCCGCGCTCAAGGTCAGCTCCGTCCGGCTCACCTTCTTCGTTCCCGAGACCTCGGTCGCGCACCTGCAGATGCCGTCGGCGCGGACGACGGTGCCTCTGCGCTTCGACCAGCTCCAGGCGCTGATCCTGACGACACCGCTGCTGCCGCTGCCGTTGCCGCTTTCCGATCCGCACGCCGATCTGCTGCGGCACCGGGAGAGCAGCCCGTACAAGGTCCACCTCGTCGATGGCGGCGTGTTCGAAGGGCAGACGATCGGCCACGTCGAGGCCGATTTCGGCCTGTTCCTCTTTCCGCCCTGCGATTCCGATGGCAGCGTCAGGCGCATGTTCGTTCCGAAGAGCGCGTTCAGCTCGTTCGAGATCGGCAAGAAGATCGGCGAGGTGCTGATCGACGAGCACCACGCGACCTTCGATCAGGTCACCGAGGCGATGGACCTGCAGGAGGAAATGCGCAGCAAGAAGATCGGCGACATCCTGGTGATGAAGCAGATCGTCTCGCCCGACCAGCTGCTCGAGGCGATCGAGCGCCAGCACAAGATGCCGATGGTGCGCATCGGCGAGGCGCTGCTCTCGCTCGGCATGGTCAACGACGCGCAGCTCAAGGAGGCGCTCGTCCAGCAGCAGCTCGACCGCAGCGTGCCACTCGGCGAGGTGCTCGTGCGCATGGGCACCGTCTCGCGCGACGACCTGCAGACGGCGCTGGCGCGCAAGATGGGCTATCCGCTCGTCAACCTTGACGCCTTCCCCGCCGAGCCCGAAGCGCTGCGCAAGTTGAGCTACGCGGTCGCCGCGCGGCTGCGCGTGATGCCTCTGCTGATCCGCGACGGCCGGCTCGTCGTCGCCCTCGACGACCCCTCGCGGCGCGCCGCGCTCGACGAGGTCGAGTTCAGCGCCGACATGAAGGCCGTCCCCGTGCTGGCTCGCGGCACCGCGATCGAGACCGCCCTGCACGCCGCCTACGAGAAGCTCGGCTCGGCCGTCAGCAGGAAGCACGACGACCTCTCGGCGCCGATCCAGTACGACCTGACGCCGCTGCCGACGACGACCGACCAGCTCGTCGAGACGCTCGAGAAGGAAGGCCTCGAGCGCAGCAGCGCCTCCGACGAAGAGCGGCCGATCGAGCAGAGCGACAACTCGCTCGTGCGCCTGCTCAACAACATGATCATCGAGGCGCACAAGGACGGCGTCTCCGACATCCATATCGAGAGCTATCCGGGCAAGGAGAAGATCCGCGTGCGCTTTCGCAAGGACGGCATCCTGCGCACCTATCTCGAGCTGCCGCCGAGCTATCGCAACGCGATCATCGCCCGCGTCAAGATCATGTGCGATCTCGACATCTCCGAGCGAAGGAAGCCGCAGGACGGCAAGATCACCTTCGCGAAGTTCTCGCCGCAGCACAAGATCGAGCTGCGCGTCGCGACGATTCCGACCAACAACAATCTCGAGGACGTCGTCCTTCGGATCCTGGCCTCGGCGCGGCCCATCCCGATCGACATGCTGGGCTTCGCCGAGCCGATCGAAAAGGCCTTGCTGCACGTCGTGGAACGGCCGTACGGCCTGGTGCTCTGCGTCGGCCCGACCGGCTCGGGCAAGACGACGACGCTGCACTCAGCGCTCAGCCACATCAATGTGCCCGAGCGCAAGATCTGGACGGCCGAGGAGCCCGTCGAGATCACCCAGCCGGGCCTGCGCCAGGTGCAGGTCAACCCGAAGATCGACTGGACCTTCGCAAAGGCGCTGCGCGCCTTCATGCGCGCCGACCCCGACGTCATCATGCTCGGCGAGATCCGTGACGCCGAGACCGCGCACATGGCGATCGAAGCGTCGCTGACCGGCCACCTCGTGCTCTCGACGTTGCACACGAACAGCGCCCCCGAGACCGTGACGCGCCTGCTCGACATGGGCATGGACCCGTTCAGCTTCGGCGACGCCTTGCTCGCCGTGCTGGCGCAGCGCCTGGTCCGCCGCTCCTGCCAGAGCTGCAAGACGACTCGCCCGGCGGCGCCGGGCGAAATCGACGAGCTGCTGGGCGACTACATGAACGCCTTCGGCAGCGAGCCGCCGATGTCGCAGGACGATGTGCTCGCCGCCTGGACGAAACGCCACGCGGTCGACGGGCGGATCGTCATGTACAAGAGCGCTGGCTGCGAGAAGTGCGATCACACCGGACTGAAGGGCCGCGCCGGCATTCACGAAATGATGGTCGTGTCGCGCAACATCCGTCGCATGATCCAGAACGGCGCCCGTGCCGAAGAACTGCAGACGGCGGCGATGAAGGAAGGCATGCGAACGCTGCGCCAGGACGGCATCCGCAAGGTCCTCACCGGCGAAACGACGATCGAGGAAGTGCGGGCGACGAGCAACACCTAGCCGCGGCGCCCGCCGACGACGCTCAGTTGCCGACCAGGCCGCTGCGGATCGCGTAAACCGTCATCTCCGAGTTGTTCGTCAAGCCGAGCTTCTCGAGCACGCGGGCGCGATAGACGCTGACCGTCTTCGGCGAGAGCATGAGCTCCTCGGCGATGTCGGACAGGCGCTTGCCCGAGGCGATCATGACGAGCGTCTGCATCTCGCGATCGGAGAGCTTGTCGTGCGCGTTCTCGGACGTCGGCGAGGTCAGGCTTTCGACCAGCATCTGGGCGATCTCGGGAGTCACGTACTTGCGTCCCTGCGCCACGGTGCGCACGGCGCTGACGATCAGCGCCGGGTCGCCGCCCTTGTTGACGTAGCCGAAGGCGCCGGCGCGCAGGGCCCGGATCGCGTACTGGTCCTCGGGATACATCGAAACGACCAGGACGCGCATCGTCGTCTGCTCGTCCTTGAGCGCGTGCAGCACGTCGAGGCCGCTGCGGCCGGGCAGGTTGATGTCGAGGACGAGCACGTCGGCCGTCTTCTCGCGCATCAGCGCGCGCAGCTCGCCGTAGTCGCCCGCCTCGCCGACGACCTCGATGTCGGGCGCGTCCGACAGCGTGTCGCGGATGCCGCGCCGGATCAGCGCGTGGTCGTCGCAGAGGAATACTTTGATCATGGCTAGACATCCGCCCACTGGCTCGGATCGTAGGACTTGTCCTGGGGCTCGGGAACATAGGCGCTGTCGGCGACGTCGAGCGGCACGGAGAGGATCAGCGTCGTGCCGCCCGGCCCGCTCGACAGGTCGATCCAGCCGCCGACCGTGTTGGCGCGCTCGTGCAGGCCGCGGATGCCGAATGATCGCGCCTTGGCCAGGTCCTCCTGGCTCAGGCCGCGTCCGTTGTCGCTGATCTCGAGCGAGAGCACTCCGCCGGCGAGCGACAGGTCGATCTGCACGCGCGTCGCCTGGGCGTGCTTGGAGATGTTCGTGAGTGCCTCTTGCGCCGTGCGGTAGGCGACGAGCGGGACTCCCGGCGGCAGCTCGAGCACCTTCTTCGGCAGGCGGATCGTGCAGACGACGCCGGCGCGGCGCTCGAAGCGCAGCGCGATCCAGTGCAGCGCCGCGGCCAGACCCTGCTCGAGGATCGCCGGGCGCAGGTTGTGCATGATGCGCTGGCTCGCCTCGACCGCATGGCTCACCGTCTCGAGCGCGGACTGCACCCGCGAGACGACCTGCGGCGCGCTCGAATGGCGGGCGATCCAGGCGAGATCGAATTTCAGCGCCGTCAGCGACCCGCCGACGTCGTCGTGGATCTCGCGCGCGATCGCCGCTCGCTCGTGCTCGACGCTGGTCTGCAAATGCTGCGCGAGCTCGTGCAGCCGCTGCTTGGAGGCGACGAGGTCGCGATCGGCCTGGACGCGCGCCCGCTTGGTCTCGGCCGCGTCGATGGCATGGAGCAGCGCCGGGACGAGGCGCGCCAGATGGCTCTTCTGCAGGTAGTCGCTG
>DATMGW010000345.1:0-12755 GCA_035555295.1 Caldimonas sp. | reverse complement strand
AACTCGGTCTTCATCTTCTTCAGGTCCTCGAGCTCGATCGAGCGACTGACCTCGGCCTTCACATCGGCGACGTAGCGTTGCGCCTTGCCGATCAGGGTGCCCACCGTGCGCGCGACGCGCGGGAGCTTTTCCGGGCCGATGACGATCAGGGCGACGGCGCCGATCAGCGCGATCTTGTCGAAGCCGAAGTCGATCATGGCAACGGCCGTCGGCGACGCGCAAGCCCCGGGGGAATCAGGCGATCACGACTTCGTCGTCTTGGCTTCGACGTCCACCGTGCCGGGATCGACCGTGCGCGCCGCGGTCACCTGCTGCGGCGGCGCTGCCGGGTCGGCTGGCGAAGCCGTGCCGTCGCGGACCCCGTCCTTGAAGCCCTTGACGGCGCTGCCGAGGTCGGCGCCGATGTTCTTGAGCTTCTTCGTCCCGAAGATCAGGACCACGACCAGCAGCACGATCAACCAGTGCCAGATGCTCAAACCACCCATGATGTTTCTCCGCGAGGGACTGCGTTCGATTCTAGGTCAGCCCTTCGCCCACGGACGCGGCCCGCCCATGACGTGGACATGGAGGTGCCCGACCTCCTGGCGGCCGTCGACGCCGGTGTTGACGAGCGTGCGAAAGCCGTTCGTCACGCCGTTCTCGCGCATCAGGCGGGGCGCCAGCGCCATGATGCGGCCGAGCATCGCGGTGTGCGCGTCGGTCACGTCGTAGAACGTGGCGATGTGCTCCTTCGGGATCAGGAGCACGTGCACCGGCGCCCATGGCGCGATGTCGTGGAAGGCGAGCAGCTCGTCGTCCTCATGGGCCTTCCGGCATGGGATCTCGCCGGCGACGATCCTGCAGAAGACGCAGCTCGGGTCGCGGTTCATGGCTCTCACCTCAGGCCGGCATCGGCGTGTTCGACGACAGGTTCAGCCAGCCGCGGGCGATGCGGTAGAGGAACCAGATCGAGATCAGCACCCAGGCGATGTAGCCGGGGATCAGGAACAGCAGCCAGAGCGGCGCCGTCACTAGGTAGAGCGCGCCGGCCCACAACACCGTGCGGATACGCCAGCTGAAGTGCGATTCCTGCCAGCTGCCGCGCGCTTCGTCGCGCTTGAACATGTCGATGAAGAAGGCGATGAGCAACAGCAGCACGCTCGCCTGCACGCCGGGCAGGACCGCGCCGACGGCGACGACCGCGTGCAGGAAATAGCTGATGTGGCCGATCGTCTTCAGCGACTGCTCGCGCGGATCGATCTGGATGACTTCGTTCATGAGCCCTCCGCTTCTCTCGATTGCATCTTGCGCGCCGCGAACTCCTCGAGCCCCGAGGTCCCTTCGCGGCGCTCCAGCTCGGCCAGGACGTCGACCGGAGCGAGACCGTGCTGTGCCAGCGCGATCATCGTGTGGAACCACAGGTCGGCGACCTCGGCGACGATGCGCTCGGCGTCGCCGTCCTTGCACGCCATGACGACCTCGGTCGCCTCTTCGCCGATCTTCTTCAGGACCGCGTCGGGGCCCTTGGCGCACAGGCGCGCGACGTAGCTCGTCGCCGGGTCGCCGGCGCGCCGCGCCTCGACGACGGCCGCGAGCCGCGCCAGCGTTTCGTTGCCCGAAGCCTTGCTGTCGCCCATTGCGCCGCTATCTGTAGATGCGTTCGGGATCTTTCAAGACCGGATCGACGCTTTCCCAGGCGCCGTCGCGATAGCGCTGGAAGAAGCACGAGTGCCTCCCGGTGTGGCAGGCGATCTTCGGATAGCCCGGATCGCGGCTCGTCTGCTCGACCTTGAGCAGGACGACGTCGTTGTCGCAATCGAGGCGCAACTCGTGCACCTTCTGCACGTTGCCGCTCGCCTCGCCCTTCTTCCACAACCGCCCGCGCGAGCGGCTCCAGTAGTGGGCCTCGCCGAGCTCGGCGGTACGCGCCAGGGCTTCGCGGTTCATGAACGCGAACATCAGCACGTCGTTCGTTCCGACCTCCTGGGCGATCGCCGGGACGAGCCCCGCCGCGTCCCATTTCACGTCGTCGAGCCAGCTCATCAACCCAGTGTAGCGGCCGAGTCAGCCTCGATGCGTCGCGCCGACGAAACCCTGCTCGGCGGCGAACCAGTCGAGCACCGGCAGCGTGCCGGGCAGGACCGGCGCGACTTCGACCGGCAGGCGCTGCCAGGCCATCGCCTGGCCCTCGCGCATCTCGAATCGTCCCTGCCATTCGCGCACCTTGCAGAAATACAGCCTGACGCGGGCATGCGCGTAGTCCATCAGCGTCACGTTCCACGGAATCGCCGGCCCGATCGTGATGCCGAGCTCTTCATGAAGCTCGCGCGACAGCGCGTGCTCGACCGACTCTCCGGCCTCGACCTTGCCGCCAGGAAATTCCCAGTACCCGGCGTAGACCTTGCCTTCGGGGCGCGACGTGAGGAGAAACCGCCCCTCGGCGTCGATGAGGACGCCGACCGCGACGTCGACCGGACGGCGCGCCTCGTCCGGCCCGCTGCTCACGCGTGATGCCTTCCCGCGTAGTCCTTCGCGAACTGGAACGCCACCCGCCCCGAGCGCGAGCCGCGCTCGAGCGCCCAGACGAGCGCATCCTGGCGCGCCGCGGCGATCGCCGGGGCGTCGACGCCGAAAGAGCGCAGCCATTCACCGGCGATTGCCAGGTACTCGTCCTGGCTGAAGGGGTAGAAGCTCACCCACAGGCCGAAGCGCTCGGACAGCGAGATCTTCTCCTCGACGACCTCGCCCGGGTGGACCTCGCCGTCCTCGGTGTGCCGGTAGGTGAGGTTTTCCTTCATGTACTCCGGCATCAGGTGGCGCCGGTTGCTCGTCGCGTAGATCAGCACGTTGTTCGACGCCTCCGCGATCGATCCGTCGAGGATCGACTTGAGCGCCTTGTAGCCGGGCTCGCCTTCGTCGAACGAGAGGTCGTCGCAGTAGACGATGAAGCGCTCGGGTCGCTCGGCGACGAGGTCGACGATGTCGGTCAGCTCGACGAGATCGCTCTTGTCGACCTCGATCAGGCGCAGCCCGCGCGCCGCGAACTCGTTCAGGCAGGCCTTGATGAGGGAGCTCTTGCCGGTGCCGCGCGAACCGGTGAGGAGCACGTTGTTCGCTGCGTGGCCTGCGACGAACTGCTCGGTGTTGCGGACCAGCCGTTCCTTCTGCGCGCCGACCTCGACGAGCGACGCGAGCCGGATCGGCGCGACGTGCCGGACCGGCTCGAGCACGCCCGAGCCGCCGCGCCGGCGATAGCGAAATGCCGTCGAGGCGTTCCAGTCCGGAGCGACGAGCGGATGCGGGACGACGGCCTCGATGCGCGCAAGCAAGGCCTCGGCGCGGGCGATGAGATGCTGCAGGGAAGGCGCCTCTGACTTCACCGCGGCAGTGTAGTGGCGAGGGTCGCAGGCGACGATCACGCCGCGAATCGCTCGGCGGGCCGCGGCATCGCCGCGACGCTCTGCTCGGCGATCGCGTAGACGCGGTCGCTGCCTTGCGGGCGGATCGGATGCATGCCGGTGAAGGCGCCGAACGCGGGCAGCACGCCGACCTCGTCGCCGAACCAGAAGCAGGGCAGGCGCAGATGGTCTCCGGCGCGGCCGCCCAGGTGGACGCAGGGGTGCAGGTGGCCGGCGAGCACGTAGGCGCCGGCGACGGGCCTCGGGTGATGGCTGAGCGCGAGACCACCCAGCATGAAAGGCTCGTCGACGACGTCGATGTCGAGGCTCGCCGGCGGGTCGCCGGCGCGGTCGTCGTGGTTGCCCCGCACGACCACGACCTCGAGTTGCTGCTGCGCGCGGCGCCAGCGGCCGAGTGCGCCGAGCGTCGCCGGCGCGTGGGCGCGCGCCGAATGGAGAAAGTCGCCGAGGACGACGACGCGACGCGCCCCGGTGCGCTCGACCAGCGCCGAGAGGGCAGCCAGGGTTTCGCTCGTCGTTCCGCGCGGCACCGGAACGCCCAGGGCGCGAAAGCTGACCGCCTTGCCGATGTGCGCGTCGGCAACCAGCACGGTGCGGCTCGCGGCGAGGTAGGCGGCCTTTTCCGCCAGCAAGGTGAGCGGCTGGCCGCCCGCCAGGATCGTCGCCATCGCCGCCTAGGGCTGGTTCACACTGCGGGAGGGCTCGCGAAGAGGCGCAGCGCGACGTCGAGATGCTCGGTAGGGCTCTTGCGAAAGCCCGATCGCGCGAAGCGCTGCAGGCGGCCGACCGCAAACGACGTCAGCGCCGACGCCTGTGCGTTGGCGTCGACGGTCGGCGTCGTCGAGCCGAGCGCCTCGGCGTGCGCGCGCAGGCTCTGCCGCAGCTGCGACTCGATGCGCTCGAAGAACTGGTTCATGCGCACGAGCAGGCGTTCGTTCTCGAAGACGAGCGCGTCGCCGACCATGACGCGCGTCATCCCCGGGTTCTTCTCGCCGAACTGCAGCAGCACCTGCAGGACCTTGTGCACCTGCGCGGCGGGGTCCGGCTCGCGCTCGACGATCTGGTTGACGAGCGTGAAGACGCTCTGCTCGATGAACTCGATCAGTCCCTCGAACATCTGCGCCTTGCTCGCGAAGTGGCGATAGAGCGCGGCTTCCGACACCTCGAGCTTGGCGGCGAGCGCCGCGGTCGTGACCCGCTCGGCGCCCGGCTCCTGGAGCATGGTCGCGAGCGTCTCGAGGATCTGGACGCGCCGCTCGCCGGGGCGCGGGCGCTTGCGCGCGACGATCCGCGCCGCGACCTCTGATTTCACCGAAGGCCGGATCGCCTCGGCGGGAAGATCGCTCACGACCTCGCTCGCGGTTTCGCCGAATTCGCCGGCGGGCGGGTCGGGCGAGTGCGTCATCTAGAGGAGGGTGAGCCTGCGGAGCGCGCCGATTTTGGCATACACGTAGGGCGGCTTCGGACACTTTCGCGGCCCCGCCGGATCGCCGTGCGCGCCTGCGTTCGTGCCGCTTCGCACAGTGCCGCGAAAGCGGCCTCCGAGGTAGCGCTGCATCCACACCGTGCGCATGCCTACACGGCACGCCGCCTTCTGATGCGCCAGCGTGTCTTCGACGAGGACGCAGCGGCCCGGCGCGACACCCAGGCGGGCGGCGACGCGGCGCAGCATGCGCGCATCGGGCTTGGGCCGCAGGTCGCCGAACATCGTCATGTCCTCGATCGCGATCAACCCGTCGAAGAGCCGGGCCAGGCCCAGGCGCTCGAGGACGCGCATCGCGTAGGCGCGCGGCGCGTTCGTCAGGATGAACTTGCGGCCTGGCAGGCGCTTCAGCGCGGCCCGGTCGTGCGCGCTGGTGCGCAGCCGCTCCTCGAGCCCGGGAAGGCGATGCGTCTCCTCGAGGAAATGCGCGGCCCGAACGCCGTCGTGGCGGACCAGGCCGAGCAGCGTCGCGCCGTAGCGCAGCCAGTAGCGGTGGCGCAGGCGGGCCGATTCTTCGTCACTGCAGCCCAGGTGGTCGCGGATGTAGGCTGACATCGCCGCCTCGGTGTGCCCGAACGACGCGTGGCTCGCGTCGTGCAGCGTGTTGTCGAGATCGAAGAACCAGACCCTGTCGGTCGCCGTGCGACCGACAGGGTCCGGCGTGGGCACCGGATTGCACCCTCCCCGCTTCGCTCCCCTCCCGCCGGGCGGGAGGGGCGGACGCCTTCGGCGTCCCCTTTGGCGACAGCGGTGCGCGACGCGACGGGCCTTCGCAGAAGGCCGCCCCTCCCTCCCGGAGGGAGGGGTTGGGGTGGGAGCAGCCCTGTCGCGAGGAACTCGCGGTGAGCGCGGCGCAGCCGCGCTCACCGCGAGCGAATCATGGTGCCGTAGGCCTGCTCGGTCAGCACTTCCAGGAGCATGGCGTGCGGCACGCGCCCGTCGATGATGTGCACCGTGTTGACGCCGTTCTTTGCCGCATCGAGGGCCGACTGGATCTTCGGCAGCATGCCGCCGGAGATCGTGCCGTCGGCGAACAGCTCGTCGATCTCGCGCGCCGTGAGGTCGGTGAGGAGCTTGCCCGACTTGTCGAGCACGCCCGGCGTGTTCGTCAGCATCATCAGCTTTTCCGCCTTCAGCACCTCGGCGAGCTTGCCGGCGACGACGTCGGCGTTGATGTTGTAGTTCTCGTTGTCCGCGCCGAAGCCGAGCGGCGAAATCACCGGAATGAACTGGTCGTCCTGCAGCGCCCTGACGACGCTCGGATCGATCGACTCGATCTCGCCGACCGAGCCGACGTCGTGCACCTTGGTCGGATCGTTCAGGTCGACCATGCGCAGCTTCTTGGCGCGGATCAGGCCGCCGTCGCGCCCGGTGAGACCGACCGCCTTGCCGCCGGCGACGTTGATCAGGCCGACGATGTCCTGCTGCACCTGGCCGGCCAGCACCCACTCGACAACTTCCATCGTCTCCTCGTCGGTGACGCGCATGCCCTGGATGAACTCGCCCTTCTTGCCGATCTTGGCGAGGGCCTCCTCGATCTGCGGCCCGCCGCCGTGGACGACGACCGGGTTCATTCCGACCAGCTTCAGCAGCACGACGTCCTCGGCGAAATCCTGCTGCAGCGCCGGGTCGGTCATGGCATTGCCGCCGTACTTGATGACGATCGTCTTGCCGTGGAACCTGCGGATGTACGGCAGCGCCTGGGCGAGGATCTCGGCCTTGTCGCGCGGCGCGACGTGCGAGAGATCGTGGGTCGCGGCGGCGACCCCGGCGGGCGTTGCGGTCATGGCGGCAGGCCCGCGAAGGGCGACAGGGGAGGCACGCGGAATCCTACACTCGCAGGGTGACGAACGCGATCGACGAGCCGGCCCGCTCGACGCCGGTACTCGGCGAATACGACGTCGTCGTCCTCGGCGGCGGCCCGGCCGGGATCGCCGCTGCGGCGTCGGCAGCGCGCCACGGCGCGCGCACCCTGCTCGTCGAGCGCTACGGCTTTCTCGGCGGGATGGGAACGGCGGCCGGCGTCACGAACTTCTGCGGCCTGCACGCCAACGTCTACGGCGAGATCCGCCGGGTCGTGCACGGCGTTGCCGACGAGCTGCTCGAGCGCATGCGCGCGCTCGGCGGCCTGAGCGAGCCGCATCTGATCTTCGGCAAGATCCACGCCCAGGCCTACGACACGGCGGCCTTCAAGTGCGCCGCCGACGCGCAGCTGCTCGCCTGCGGCGCCGAGCTGCTGTTTCACGCCCTGGCCGTCGGCGTCACGCGGCGCGAGGAGAACGGCGCAATCGACACGCTGCTGCTCGAGACGAAGTCGGGGCGCGGCGCGGTGCGGGCGCGCGCCTTCGTCGACTGCTCGGGCGACGGCGACCTGGCCCACCACGCCGGCGTGCCGATGGAAAAGGGCAACGCCGCCGGCACCCTGCTCTATCCGACGCTGATGTTTCGCGTGGGCAACGTCGACGCCGAGCGCGCGGGCGACGCGTGGCGGACGATTCCCGGGCGCATGGACGAGGCCGAAGCCGCCGGCGAGTTCTGCTTTCCACGCCGCGGCGCGATCGTCCGGCCGCAGCAGCACGCCTACGAATGGCGAGTCAACGTCACGCAGCTGAAGAACGCCGACGGCAGCGCCACCGACGGCACCGACGCGCGGTCGCTGTCCGCCGGCGAGATCGAAGGCCGGCGCCAGGCCGTCGACTACCTGCGCTTCCTGCGCGCCAAGGTGCCCGGCTTCGAAGCCGCGTACGCGCTCGACATCGCGCCGCAGCTCGGCATCCGCGAGACGCGCCGCCTCGTGGGAGTCGCGACGCTGACGGCCGACGACGTGCTCGGCTGCGCCGATTTCGCCGACACGATCGGCGTCAACGGCTGGCCGCTCGAGCTGCACGTCGCGGGGGACGTCGAATGGCGCTGGCCGCCGATTCCGCAGTCGCGCGGCTTCAACCAGCTGCCCTATCGCATGCTGCTGCCCAGACGCAGCAGCGCGAACGGCGTCGACAACCTTCTCGTCGCCGGCCGTTGCGCGTCGATGACGCACGAAGGCCATTCGGCGGCGCGCGTCTCCGGAGCCTGTTTCGTGATGGGCCAGGCGGCCGGAACGGCGGCGGCGCTCGCCCTGGCGCGCGGCGTCGCGCCTCACGACGTCGATTCGGGCACACTGCAGCAGGCGTTGCGGCGCGACGGCGCGTGGCTCGGCAGCGACGACGAACCGCCGCTCTAGACCCGGTCGCGCCGCCCGTGTAATGCCGCAGCGGCAGCGCCCGACCAAGCGCCATGGACCATCACTGCGACGAGGCAACGATGACGACGAAGAGCTCTTTACCGCGGGTCCGCCGCGCTGCGACGACGCTGGCCGGCTGGGCCGCCGCACTCGCCCTCGGCGCAAGCGCCCTGCAACTGACGAACAGCGCGGCCGCCGAAGCGCCGGTGAAGATCCCCGCGGCGGCGGCCGACGAGACGGCAAGCGCGTCCGGGACGCAGACCGCCGTCTTTGCCGGTGGCTGCTTCTGGGGCGTGCAGGGTGTCTTCCAGCGCGTCAACGGCGTCGTCCAGGCCGTCTCCGGCTATGCCGGCGGGAAGAAGGAAACGGCGCACTACGAGATGGTCGGGACCGGCCTCACCGGCCACGCCGAGTCGGTGAAGATCACCTACGACCCGAAGAAGGTCAGCTACGCGACGCTGCTGCAGATCTACTTCTCCGTGGTTCACGACCCGACCGAGCTGAACCGGCAGGGGCCCGACAGCGGCACGCAATACCGCTCGGCGGTCTTCTACGCCGACGCGGCGCAAAAGCAGACGGCCGAGCGCTACATCGCACAGCTCGACGCGGCCAAGGTCTTCCCGAGCAAGATCGTCACGCAGGTCGTTCCGCTCACCGAGTTCTATGCCGCCGAGGGCTACCACCAGGACTACCTGACGCTGCATCCCGAGTCGGGCTACATCGCCCGCTTCGACCTGCCGAAGGTCGCCTCGCTGAAGAGCCTCTTCCCGCAGCAGTACCGTGCCGAGCCGGCGCTCGTGACGGCGCGCGCGCAAGCGAGCAAGTAGCGGGCTGACATTTCTTTACCCGGCGTCCTCGGGGGCAGATCGAGGATTGGTTAAGCTTCGGCGACATGACGTCGGCCGTGTCAGGGGTCGACGGGACCACGCCACCGGAGCCCTGCTCATGCGCTCGCCCCGCTTCGCGCACCCGCTCGCGCGCTCCTCCTTGCACCTCGCCGCGGTCGCTTGTGCTGCCGCCCTGCTCGCCAGTTGCGGCGGCGGTGGCGGCTACGGCGGCTCGCCGGGCGGCGGCATCGGACTGCCATCTTCCGCGTCGCTCGCCGAGCAGTGCGCGGCGCCTCGACCGGCGGGAACCGTCGATCCGGTCACGGGCTTTCCTTACGGCGACACACAGGGAAGCCTGGCCACGGAGAAAGCCTTCCTGCGCTCGTGGATCGACGAGACCTACCTCTGGTACCAGGACGTGCGCGCGCTTCCTGCGGCGACGCTCGATGCGACCAGCTACGCGACGACGCTCGACTACTTCAACGCGCTGAAGACCCCGCTGACCGACGCCATGGGCCAGCCCAAGGACAAGTTCCACTTCACGTACGACACGGTGGCGTGGGACAACCTGGCGCTGTCGGGCGTCTCCTTCGGATACGACTTCGAGGTCGCGTTGATCTCCGCGAAGCCACCGCGCAGCGCGATCGTGGCCTATACCGACGACGGCGCGGCGACGGGACAAGGCAATATCGCTCGCGGCGCCGCCATTCTTACCGTCGACGGCGTCGACATGGCCAATGGCTCGGATCTCACCACGCTCAACGCCGGGCTCTTTCCCACGCAGGCCGGACCGCATACCTTCACGATCCTCGACCTGGGCGCGAGCGCGTCGCGCACGGTCACGCTGACGGCGCAGGCGATCACCGAAACGCCGGTGCAGAACGTGAAGGTGCTGCCGGCGCCGAACAACACGGTCGGCTACATGCTGTTCAACGATCACATCGCGACCGCGGAATCGGAGCTGGTCGCCGCGATCAACACGCTGAAAACTGCTCAAGTGACCGACCTGGTTCTCGACATTCGCTACAACGGCGGCGGCTATCTCGACATCGCCTCCGAGCTGGCGTACATGATCGCTGGGCCTGCAAACATCGGCAGTGCATTCTTCGAGCGCGAGATGTTCAATGATCGCAACCCGTTCAACCTGACGACCGCGCAATCGACCACGGGCTTCCACTCGACGGGCCAGGGCTTCACGGTTCCTGCGGGCCAGGCGCTTCCGACTCTGGGCCTCAGCCGCGTCTACGTCCTGACGACCGCCGACACGTGTTCGGCCAGCGAGGCGATCGTCAACGGCCTGCGCGGCGCCGGCGTCACGGTGAACCTGATCGGCGGCACGACCTGCGGCAAGCCGTACGGCTTCTTCCCGAAGGACAACTGCAGCACGACCTACTTCTCTATCCAGTTCCAGGGCGTGAACAACGCCGGCTTCGGCGACTACCCCGATGGCTTTGCGCCGACCTGCGCCGTCGCCGACGACTTCACGAAGGCGCTCGGCGACCCGGGCGAAAACCAGCTCGAAGTCGCGCTCGGCCTGCGCAACACGGGAACGTGCATCACGCCGTTGAGCCTGCGCGAACGCGGTCTCAGCGCGCAACGCGCGACCGCTTCCACCGGCCCCGTCCTCGTGCGCTCGCCGTTCCGCGAGAACCGGATCCTGCGCCCGAAGTAGGCGCGACCCCCGCCCTCACTTGCAGTGCGCGGCCCGGCTTGCAAGCGGGCCCGCTCCCCGGGCTCGCCGCATGCGGCTCGAAAGCCCCACCTCGCCCCGACCCTCTCCAGCGAGCGGGAGAGGGAGAGGGAGAGGCCGCCTCCGGCGGCCCGGGCAAAGCCGGCCCCCCGGCCGGCGAGCCCCCGCGCGAGTTGACGGACACCGCGCCTTCGGCGCGGTGATCCGTCGAACGAGCGCAACCCGGCGGCCGCGGGAACGGCGCTCAGCCGGACCCCCGCGGCCGCCCCACCGTCCAAGCTGGGTCAGAAATGGATGCCGCGCATCATCTGCGCCATCGCCATGGCCTCGGCCGACAGCGTCGCTTTCGGCGCCTTCTCGCCCTTCGCCGCGGCGCTGTCGGGGAACATGCGGAAGGTCGTGTTCATGATGATCTGCGTCACCCGCGGCGCCGCCGCGTGCAGCACTTCGCCGAAGATGCCCAGGCGCGTGGCGACGCGCACCGGCTTGTCGACGCAGGCCTGGACGATCATGTCGGCGGCCTGCTCGGGTGCGAGCAGCGGCATGCTGTCGTAGATCTTGGTCGGCGCCGTCATCGGCGTGCGCACCAGCGGCATGTTGACGGTCGTGAAGGTAACGCCCTGGTCGGCGAACTCGCTCGAAGCGCAGGCCGTCCAGGCATCGAGCGCCGCCTTGCTCGCCACGTAGGCCGAGAAGCGCGGCGCGTTGACGAGCACGCTGATCGAGCTGATGTTGACGACGTGTCCCTTCCTCTTCGCCACCATGCCGGGGAGCAGGCCCATCGTGATCCGCAGGCTGCCGAAATAGTTGAGCGCCATCGTCCGCTCGTAGTCGTGGAAGCGGTCGTAACTGGACTCGATGGCGCGCCGGATCGAGCGCCCCGCGTTGTTGATCAGGAAGTCGACTCCGCCGTGCTTGTCGTGCAGCGTCTTCACGAACGCGGCGCAGCTCGCCTCGTCGGCGATGTCGACCGGGTAGCTGTACACCTGGGCGCCCGCTCCGGCGTGTTCGCGTATCTCGCGAACCGCGGCGGCCAGCTTGTCCTCGCCGCGGCCGCAGATGATGGTGACGGCGCCGGCCTCGGCGAAGCGGCATGCCGCCGACAGCCCGATCCCCGACGAGCCGCCGGTCACGAGCACGACCTTGCCGCCGACCGTGCCCTTGAGCGAGCGATCGACGAACAGCGCCGGGTCGAGATGTCGCTCCCAGTAGTCCCACAGGCGCCAAGCGTAGTCGTGCAGGTTCGGGCATTCGATGCCGCTGCCCTTGAGCGCGGCGTCGGTCTCGCGGCGGTCGAAACGGGTCGGATAGTTGACGAGCATCAGCACGTCGTCGGGGACGCCGAGGTCCTTCATCACGGCGGCGCGGATGCGGCGCACGGGCGCCAGCGCCATCAGGCCCTTCTTCACGCCCTTCGGGATGAAGCCGAACAGCGCCGCGTTGATGAACAGGTTCATCTTCGGCGCGTGCGCCGCCTTGCTGAAGATGTCGAGGACGTCGCCGACGCGGTAGCCGGCGGGATCGACGAGGTGAAAGCACTTGCCGCTGCCGCGCACGTGGTGGCTGATGTGGTCGAGCGCGGCGACGACGAAGTCGACCGGCACGATGTTGATGCGCCCGCCTTCCAGGCCGACCGAAGGCATCCACGGCGGCAGGATCTGGCGCGTGCGCTGGATCAGCTTGAAAAAATAGTACGGACCGTCGATCTTGTCCATCTCGCCGGTCTGCGAGTCGCCGACGACGGCGGCCGGGCGGTACACCGTCCACGGCAGCTTGCACTCTTCGCGAACGATCTTCTCGCTCTCGTGCTTGGTCATGAAGTACGGATGGTCGAGGCCTTCGGCCTCGTCGAACATGTCCTCGCGGAAGACGCCTTCGTAGAGGCCCGCGGCGGCGATGCTGCTGACGTGGTGTAGATGGCCGGCAGCGATCGCCTTCGCGAACTCGACGACGGCACGCGTGCCGTCGATGTTGGCGGCGATCTGCGATTCGGCATCGGCCGAGAGGTCGTACACCGCGGCCAGGTGGTAGACGTGATCGACGTGGCCCTTGAGCCTCTTCACGTCGTCGGCCGAGACGCCGAGCTTTTTCGCCGTGAGATCGCCGTAGATGGGCAACGCACGGCCCTTGCTGCCCG
>DATMGW010000344.1:0-2717 GCA_035555295.1 Caldimonas sp. | reverse complement strand
CGTGAAATCGAGCGACTCGGTAGGCGTGTTCGCCGGGAACGCCCGATGCCAGATCGCCTCGCGCTGCACGGCATCGGGAAACGGGAAGTGGACGATGAAGCGCAGGCGGCGCTGGAACGCCGGGTCGAGGGCCGACTTGAGATTGGTCGTGAGGATCGCCAGGCCGCGATACGCCTCCATGCGCTGGAGCAGGTAGCTGACCTCGATGTTGGCGTAGCGGTCGTGGCTGTCCTTCACTTCGCTGCGCTTGCCGAACAGGGCATCGGCCTCGTCGAACAGCAGGATCGCGCCGGTGTCCTCGGCGGCGTCGAAGACGCGGCGCAGGTTCTTCTCGGTCTCGCCGATGTACTTGTTGACGACCGAGGACAGATCGATACGGTACAGATCGAGATGCAGCTCGCCGGCGAGCACTTCGGCGGCGAGCGTCTTGCCGGTGCCGCTCTCGCCCGAGAACAGCGCGCTCACGCCGAGGCCGCGCGCGTTGCGCCGGCCGAAGCCCCATTCGTCGTAGACGCGGATGCGCCGGCGGACCTGCGCCGCCAGTTGTCGCAACGCGCCGAGCTGCTGCTCGGGCAGGACGAGATCGTCCCAGGTCGCACCGGGTGCGACGTGCTGGGCGAGATCGTCGAGCCGCTGCCGGCCACTGCTGCGCGACGTTTGCCAGAGCGCGCTCGCCGCGCTCTCGCCCGATGCGATGCGCTCGCCGATTGTGCTGGCGGCGCGGCCGATCGCCTGCGCGCTCAGGCGAAACTGCGTGGCCACGCCGTCCAGCGCGCCGTTCAGCGTGCCCGCGGTCGCGCCGAGCGCGGCCTGCCACAAGCGCTTCTGCTCCGGCGCAGCGGGCTTGCCCACTTCGTATTGCAACGCGGCGCGGCGTAGTTGCGGGCGCTCGCGCGCGACGATGAACGCGGCGCCGTGCAATTGCTCGAGCAACGAGATCGCCGCAGGCGGGATCCTCGCCTCGCCGCATTGCACGAGCAGCGCGGCCGGCAGCAGGGCAGCCTCGCGCTCCCAGAGCGTGGCGAAGCTTTGCAGCTCGACGGCACCGGCGGGAAGATCCTCGGCGGCGATCACGAACAGCTGCATCGCGCATCGACCGGCCGTCGCCGCGGCGACATCCTCGGCGCCCGCCTCGTCGTCGCCGCCCAGATGGATCGGCGGCAACGTCGACGATCGCTTCCACATCGCCGCGAGCGTGTCGGCGAGCGTGTCGTGGTCGGCAGCGATCAGCGTGGGCGCTTCGTGTCGGCGCAGCAGCGCTTGCAGTCGCGCGTCGTGAACATTGATGCCGGCCAGGTAGTGCAGGATGCGCTCGTCGATGCGCAGGGTCGCTCCGGTGAGCGTCGGCGCCGGCTCGGTCTCGATCAGCCGCCAGCGGCGCAACGGGCGCGCCGGCGTCAGCGCGCTCCAGTGCGGCTCGTCGAGCGCGGCCAGGCCGATGCCGAAGGTCGCGCCGCCGCGCCGGCCACCGCTGACGCAGGCCTCGGCGATCGCCGAATCCATCTCGACGCCGGCGCAGAGCAGCAACAGCGAGCGCTCGAACGCGGAAAGCTCGAAGGTCTCGGCGAGGCGATCGAGCGCGCCCGGCGCAGGCATCGCGGCGGCTGCTTCAGCTACCCCGGCGTCGAGGGCGGCGACGTCGCCAGCGCCCGGCGTCAACCGGAAACGTAGGCGCGCCAGCTCGGCGGCAAGCAGGCGCTGGTTGGCATCGCTCCAGCTCGGCACCGACGTATCCGCTGCAGCGCCGGCGGTCGTCGTCTCGACCATGGCCGCGCTCAAGGAAGGACCTCGATCTGCAGGCCGCTGAACGTCGGCGGATTGGCGGCGCGATTGACGATGATGCTGTCGACGCCGTCGACGCGCAGGCGGACGCGGTATTTGGCCGGTGGCAAGGCGCGGAAGACGAAGGTCGGCGTCGCGGTCTGTCCGTCGAACGGCTCGGCGAAGACCTCGATCCCGCCGAGCAGCAGCGACACCGTCTGGCTGGCGCGCACTTGCGGCGCGCAGTTCGGGGTCAGCGTCAGGTCGCCGTTCGCGTCGACGTGCAGGGGCGTCGCAAGGCCGTCGACCTGCGGCGCGATCGTCAGCGGGAAAGCGCTCGTGCTGACCGGCGCCGGATCGCCGCCGTGCACCAGCTGCAGCTGCGCCGTGTGGATGCCGGCTGGAAGGTTGACGGGATCGGCCGGCAAGGTGAAGTGCACCGCGCTCGCCACGGCGCTCGCTGCCGGCGTGATGCTGCGGCTCAGGCCGAGGCGCGAATTCGTCAGCAGGAGCGCATGCTGCGCGCCGTCGAGGTCGTGGCCGTCGAGCTCGATGTCGTCGCCGAGCTGGGCGGCGATCTGCGCCGCGGGATAGACGACCGCCTCGACTTCCGGGATCGGCGCGATCATGCTCGACTGCAGCGGAATGTTTCGCGTGAGCACGGGCAGCGACGAGCGTGCCTGGCGCTGCGACTCGATCAGCACGACCGTCACCTGGTACGCCGCGGTCGGCCGGTAGTGCGACTGGATCGCCGTCCAGAGCTTCGACAGCTCCTCGGTGTTCATCACCGAGGGCGTGATCTTGATCTGCTCGTACTGGTCGGCGAGGTCGGACGCACGCAGGGCCTGGTAGACGCTCGGCAACAGGTTGCCCGCCGCGACCGGCGGGTTCGGCGGATTGGCGGCGCGATTGACGATGATGCTGTCGACGCCGTCGACGCGCAGGCGGACGCGGTA
>DATMGW010000343.1:0-7841 GCA_035555295.1 Caldimonas sp. | reverse complement strand
TATGGAGAGCTCTCCATAGCGACCCGAAGCCGAAGGTCGAACAAGCTGGCAAAGGCGCGAAAAGCGGTCGTTCCATGCGCGGAACGCCTGGCGTCACGGCAGTTGACGCAAGTTGCGTTCGAGACGGCTGAGGTTTGACCCACCCGCCACGCTCAACCCACGATTTCCGAGCCGCACTTCGTCGACGGATTTTTGATCGACTTGCATTGCTGGGCGGCGCCGGGGCGAAGGCCTCCATTTTTCAAGCGGAATCGCTGGAAGCACGCTTGGCTCTGCGCGTAACGCTTGCGCAACGCCGCGCATCGACCGGCTTCCGGCGAACCACTGAGAGACCCCGCAACAGGAGCGGGTGCAGTGGAATTCTTGGCTGGCACTGTCTTGGAACCCTCTGTGGCCCCAGTGCTCGGAATCACGGTTCCAGACACCGAGCGCCCGTCGCTGGGCACGCCTTGTGCCGACCCGCGCACAGGCAGCAACGACAGGAGTGACACGGCAGAAACGACAGCGGCCTTGCGCCAGAAAACGTTCAAGTCCATCAAGATCTACTCCGGTGGCTCTTCGCATTCTCGTACCTGCTTCGCTTCGTCGCTCCCCGATCCCCTTAAGTCGGGCTTCAGCCTTGCATTGTCAAACTGGCTCTCTTCCTCGGCTCGTGGCTGAAGGCCGACGCAGACTCGTCTACTTCTGCAACATGCAAGAACGCACCCGACAAGCCCAATTCCGCGGATAGACCTATAGGAATCAGGGACTTACGAGACGTCCGTGGACTTGCTGGGACGTGCTCTTGGTGGAGAGGGTGGGATTCGAACCCACGTTACGGCGTAACCGTAAACCGGATTTCGAGTCCGGCGCATTCGACCACTCTGCCACCTCTCCGTTCGGGTGCTTCGGCGGGCCTCGGCCGAGGGCGCGATTCTAGACGAGCGCGGCGCCTCTTCAGGCTTCGCAGACGAGCGCCAGGCCGGGCAGGCGCGCGTCGCTCAGGCGCGTCTGGAAACGCATGCCGGCGCGCATCGGCGCGGCATCGGTGATCGTCCCGGTCGAGACGATGTCGCCGGCGGCGATCGGCCACTGCTCGCGCTGCGCCGCCATCGCGTCGACCCAGAGGCGCAGCGCCGTGAGTGGGCCGTCGAGAACGATGTTGCTGTCGCCCTCGTCGATGACCTCGCCGTCGCGGCGCAGCGCGACATGCACCGAGGCGAGCTCGCGCGGCGCTTCGGCGAAGCGCGTCAACGGTACGCGCGCGCCGACGAACAGGCGCCCGTGCAGGGCGAAGTCGGCGACGGTGTCGGCGGCGCGAAAGCGCCAGGCGTCGAAGTGCGTGTGCACGATCTCGTAGCCGTGTGCGACCCACTCGATCGCGGCCGCGAGCTCGGCCTCGCTCATTCCGGCGCGCGGCGCGCTCGCGAAGCCGAACATGATCTCGGGCTCGAGGCGCGGCTGCACGAAGGGCGCGAGCGACACCAAAGCCGCATGGCCGGGCGCGACGCCTTCGACCGTCGTGTTCCAGATCGGACCCCAGATCGGCGCGTGCACACCGTAGCGGTCCCAGATGCTGCGGTTCGTGAAGCCGATCTTGTAGCCGAGCGGCGTCTCGCCGCGGCCGATGCGCAGCCGCCTGATTTCGTCGGCGACGGCAAAGGCGTCGGCGAGGGTAAATCCCGGCTCCTCGTCCGTGAGCAGGGGGACCACGCGGGCCTGGTCGCGCGCCACGAGCAGCGCTTCGGCCTTCTGCCGCGTCGTCGTCGTCGGCGTCACGGCCGCAGCTCGTGCAGGCCGCCCAGATAGGGCCGCAGGGCGGCCGGCAGGGCGATCGAGCCGTCTTCGTTCTGGAAGTTCTCGAGCACGGCGACCAGGGTGCGGCCGACCGCCAGGCCCGAGCCGTTCAGCGTATGCACGAGCTCGTTCCTGCCTTGCGCCGACTTGAATCGCGTCTGCATGCGTCGCGCCTGGAAGGCTTCGCAATTCGAGACCGAGCTGATCTCGCGGTACTGGCCCTGCGCCGGCACCCAGACCTCGAGGTCAAAGGTCTTGGTCGCACCGAACCCCATGTCGCCCGTCGACAGCAACGCGACGCGATACGGCAGCTCGAGCTTTTGCAGGATCGCCTCGGCGTGGCCGACCATCTCGTCGAGCGCCGCGAAGCTCTTCTCGGGGTGGACGATCTGCACCATCTCGACCTTGTCGAACTGGTGCTGGCGGATCATGCCGCGCGTGTCGCGGCCGGCGCTGCCGGCCTCCGAACGAAAGCATGGCGTATGCGCGGTCAGCCGGACCGGCAGGGCGCTCTCGGCGAGCACCTGGCCGCGGACCGAGTTCGTGAGCGAGATCTCCGAGGTCGAGATCAGGTATTGCTCGGGCGAGACCTCGTCGCCGCCGCGCGTCACCCAGAACATGTCTTCCTTGAACTTCGGCAGCTGCCCGGTGCCCTCGAGGATCTCGCGGTTGACGATGTAGGGCGTCCAGCATTCGGTGTAACCGTGCTCGGTCGTCTGCACGTCGAGCATGAACTGGGCGAGCGCGCGGTGCAGGCGCGCGACCGGGCCGCGCAGGAAGACGAAGCGCGAGCCCGAGAGCCGGGTGCCGACATCGAAGTCCATGCCGAGCGGGGCACCGAGATCGACGTGGTCCTTCGCCGCGAAGGCGAAGCCGCGCGGCATTCCCCAACGGCGCACCTCGACGTTCGCCTTCTCGTCGGCGCCGACCGGAACGCTCGCGTCGGGCAGGTTCGGCAAGGCCATCAGCTGCGCGTTCAGCTCGGCCTGCAGGCGCTCGAGCCGCTCGGCGCAGGCGTCGAGCTCGGCGCCGACGCCGGAGACCTCGGCCAGCGCGGCCGCCGTATCGCCGCCCTGTCCTTTCAACCTGCCGATCTCCTTCGACAGCGCATTGCGCCGTGCCTGCAGCTCCTCGGTGCGCGTCTGCAGCGTCTTGCGCTCCGCTTCCAGCGCACCGAAGCGGGCGACGTCGAGGAACGGCTGCGGCGACTTGCGCGTCTCTAGACGGGCGACGACGCTGGCCAGGTCCTTGCGCAGGAGGGAGATGTCGAGCATGGGCGCGCCGAGGTGGGAAAGCGGCGAATTGTAGGGAGCGGCGCTCGCGCCGCGCCGCCCGCCCTCGCCGCGAGTCAGGCCGCCCGCTCGGCGAGGTCGTGGCGCGGGTGCGCGACGTGCACATGCGGCGACGCGGCACGCGCCTCGCACTGCACGCGACAGCTTCTTCGCAAGGCGATCGAACCCCTAGTCCTTGAGCATCCTGTAGTGCAGGAAGTACTGGTTCGTCGCCGTCAGCTCGTTCTTCAACTGGGCGTTGAGATGGACGACGACCTGTGGATCACTCTTCATGGCCGATGTGCGACGTATGAACGCCGGATGACCTTTGCTTCAACTGGGCTATAACTGATAATCGTTCGCATTAGCAACACAGAGTGGGCGCCGGACGGCCCTTTCCTTGACGCTGCTCAAGGATTCGAGCGATCGCAGGCCCGGCCGGCGGCCTTTTGATTGATAATGGTTCCTATTTGCAATCGTCGCGTTCCGATTCCCGATTCATGATCGCCCTGTCCTCGCTGCGGCCCCTCAGCTCGCTCGCCGCCGGCGCGCGCGCGACGGTCGCGCGCGTCGTCGCTGCGTCTCCCGAGGTCGATGCGGTGACGCTGCGCCGTCTGGGCGAGCTGGGCTTTCTTCCCGGCGAGCCGGTGCAGCTGCTGCGTCGCGGCCCGGGCGGCCGCGAGCCGCTCGCGGTCCTGATCGGCGAGACGATGTTCGCCTTGCGCCTGCTCGAAGCGCAATGCATCGAAGTGACGCCCTAGCGTTCGAGGCAGCCATGCCGCACACGCTCAACGCCCCGCACCACGCGCCGCCCTGGAGCGTGGCGCTTGTCGGCAACCCGAACTGCGGCAAGACGGCGCTCTTCAACCTACTCACCGGCGCGCGCCAGAAGGTCGCCAACTACGCCGGCGTGACGGTCGAGCGCAAGGTCGGCCTGGCGCGCCTGGGCAACGGCCGCACCGTCTCGATCATCGACCTGCCCGGCGCCTACAGCCTGACCCCGGCGACTCCCGACGAGCAGATCACGCTCGAGGTGATCGAGGGGCGGCGCCACGGCGAGGCGGCGCCCGACGCGATCGTCGCCGTCGTCGACGCGACCAACCTGCGCATGAACCTGCGCCTGGTGCTCGAGCTGAAGCACCTCGGCCGGCCGCTGATGGTCGCCCTCAACATGGCCGACGTCGCCCGTGCCGAAGGACTGAAGATCGACGTCTCCAGGCTATCGGCCGAGCTCGGCTGCCCGGTCGTCGAAACGGTCGCCGTCAAGGCCGACGGGCACGCCGGCCTCCTCGCCCTGCTAGGCGCGCACCTCGGCGAGACGATGGAGATCGCTGCGCCGGCAAGCGACTCGAGCGACGCGCCTTCCTCGGCGGATCTGCAGAAGGAAGTGCGCCGCATCATCGACATCGCCGCGCCGGGCGCCGTCTCGCTGCAGCGCTTCCAGCTGCGCATCGACGCCGTCGTCATGCACCCGGTGTGGGGCCTGGCGCTGCTCGCCGTCGTGCTGTTCCTGATGTTCCAGGCCGTCTTCTCGTGGGCCAACCTGCCGATGGACGCGATCAAGGCGGCGATGGCCGGCCTCGGCGCGTGGACGACGACGCACATGAGCGAAGGCCCGTTGCGCAGCCTGCTCGTCGACGGCGTGATCGCCGGCGCGGGCAGCGTGCTCGTCTTCCTGCCGCAGATCCTGATCCTCTTCTTCTTCATCCTCCTGCTCGAAGACTCGGGCTACCTGCCGCGCGCCGCGTTCCTGCTCGACAACCTGATGGGCAAGGTCGGCCTGTCGGGGCGCGCCTTCATTCCGCTGCTGTCGAGCTTCGCCTGCGCGATCCCCGGGATCATGGCGACGCGGACGATCGCCAACTGGAAGGACCGCCTGGCGACGATCATGATCGCGCCGCTCATGACGTGCTCGGCGCGGCTGCCCATCTATGCCCTCCTCATCGGCGCCTTCGTTCCGAACACCGCTGTCGGCCCGTTCAACCTGCGCGGCCTGACGCTGTTCGTCCTCTACGTCGCCGGGGTCGTCTCGGCGATGGGCGTGGCCTGGGTTCTCAAGCGCGTCTGGCTGAAGAGCGGCTACCAGCCGCTCATGCTCGAGCTGCCGCCGTATCGGCAGCCGAGCCTGCGCAACATCGCGCTGGGCCTGTGGGAGCGCACGGCGATCTTCCTGAAGCGCGTCGGCGGGATCATCTTCTCGCTGATGGTCATCCTCTGGTTCCTCTCGAGCTTTCCGGCGCCGCCGTTGGGTGCGACCGGGCCGGCGATCCAGTACAGCTTTGCCGGAATGCTGGGCCACTTGCTGCAGCACGTGTTCGCGCCGATCGGCTTCAACTGGCAGATCTCGATCGCGCTGGTTCCCGGCCTGGCGGCACGCGAGGTCGCGGTCGGCGCGCTCGGCACCGTCTATTCGATGTCGGCAGCCGGCAATTCAGTCGCCGACGCGCTCTCGCCCGTCATCGCCCAGGGCTGGTCGCTGGCGACGGCGTTCTCGCTGCTCGCCTGGTACATCTTCGCGCCGCAGTGCATCTCGACGCTGGCGGTCGTCAAGCGCGAGACAAACTCCTGGCGCTACCCGCTGCTGATGGCAGCCTACCTGTTCGCGCTCGCCTACGTCGCCTCCTTCATCACCTACCGCACGACGCTCTGGCTGGGAGGCTCGTGATCATGATCGTCCAATGGCTCCTCGTCGTCGCTCTCGTCGCCGCCTGCTTCGTCTACGCGGCGTGGATCCTGCTGCCCGCCGCGGCACGCCAGGGCATCGCGCTGTTCGCTCTCCGCATGCCGCTGCCGTCCGTGCTGGCCTCCTTCATGCGCAAGCACGCGGTCGCGAAGAGCAGTTGCGGCTGCGACGGTTGCGATCGCTCGCCGGTCCGAGCCGCCCCGTCGGCGACGCAGACGATCAGCTTTCATCCGCGTCTGCGGCGTTGATCGAGATCGCGAAATTCGCGCGGGCGTCGGAGCGCGCTCAGGCGCGGGGCGGCCGGGCGGGCGCTTAGCTGCGGCGGCCTCGCTGCGCGAGGCTTCCCTGCGCTTCTCGCTCCGCGGCGGCGGCTGCGATGCCGCCGCTGCGCTGCGATGCTCGGCGCTCGCAGATGCGCACCCGCCCGGCCGCCCCGCGCCTGAGTGTGAAACGACGATCGCGTGCGTTGCTGCCAGAGCGCAGCGGACGTGGCGGGTGGGACCGCACGGAGTGAATAGGAATTGGCGGAACGGAGTGCGGGCCCACCCGCCGCGTCCGCGTCGAGTCCGAAGCGTCTAGCAGCTAGCTACTTTCCGGCGCAAAAATCGGTAGAGGTCGAGCGGCCCTGAGCTGGCACGGCCATGGCGTTGGCGATGTTGATGAGGTTGTCGGCGATGACGCCCAGGCCGACCCATCGCCTCATACCGGCAGTTCCCTTGTAGCGGCACCGATTGAGTCCATGGCGGCGCTTGAGCACGCTGATGCGGCCTTCGCAACCGGTGCGCCATTTCATGGCTGTGCGGAACCAAGGCTTCCTCTGTAGGGCCTTGCGATCGGCGCTCTTGGTAGCCAGGCTCGGTATGGCCACCCGCTTGACTCCGAGAGCGTAGGCGCTGTTCTCGTTCCTGGCCGAGAAAAAGCCCGCGTCTGCGCTCACCAGGCGCGGTACATGGCCGAACTGCTGCTCGTGGACTTCGAGCGAGGCGATGAGCAGCTCGCTGTCGCTTGGCCGCTTGTCATAGACCTCGTAGTGGGTGACGACCTGCTGTTCGGCCTCCTGGAGCTTGACCATCTTGCCGAATTCGGTGGGCTTGCCCGCCTTGCCCTTGCGGATGACCTCCGTCTGGGGCTCGAACAAGCTGACGATCTTGCCGGGAGCATGCGTGTTGCCCTGGTCGATGCGTTCTCGTGTTTGGCGAAGGACTTGTTGAACGCGAGGCAGCATCGACTCCAGGTACTTGCGCTGGCGTTCGACTGTCTTGTGGTGATGTCGGCGCTTGCAGCGCTTGACGCCATCGGCAAGCTCGCGCACAAAGCGACTGGCCTGGCCGAGCACGCGCTGGGTAATCGCCATCAGCCTGCGGTAGCACTGAAACATCCGTTGCCGACCCTGCTCACCGCGGCTGCGCGAAGCGCGGCCGATCTGGATGAGGCATCGCCGGGTGCTGCGAGTGCGATCTCGCACCCTGGCCCCGCACAGGGTGGTCAGCTCAGCGATTCGCTTCATCGCCCGAGTGAGAACCCGAACCCCGTCGCCGAGCAACGACGCATCGGTCGGGTAGTGGATATTTGCCTCCACGACGGTCGTGTCCACTCGCATCTTGCGGCCATTGATGACGCCGCGCTCTTGAGCGATTGCCACGACCCTCTGGTGGATCTGCTCGATGATCCCTGGGCCCAAGGCGATGCCCAGCTTGCCCAGCGTCTTGGCATCGGGCACCTTCGCGGCACCGACCCTGGTGAACTGGCGATACACGAGGTTGGAGCGGACTTCGCGCTCGAGCACGGCGTAGCTCCAGTTGCGCATGTGCTTGAGAATCAGCAGACGGATCACGACGTCCACCGGTGTGCCCTTGCGTCCGCGGGTGCGACTGTGGGTCCACCGGGATGCCAGGGCGGCGTAGGCCATGTCCAGCAGCAACGCATCCTCGAGCACGCTGTCGACGTTGCGCATCCAGTCTTCCCAGAGATCGCCCACCTCCTCGGCGATGAGGCCGTCGCCGAAGCTGAGTTGGCGCCGGCACAGTTCGATCACCTCAGGCCTTCCCGCGCTGCTTGGCTCGTTGCGCCTTGGCCGACTGCTTGAACGCATCCAGGGCTTGCAGGAGGCG
>DATMGW010000342.1:0-6356 GCA_035555295.1 Caldimonas sp. | reverse complement strand
CCCTCTTCAGATACGCCGCTTCTTCGGCGGTCAAGGGCTCAAGCGACGCCTTTTGCAGAATATCACTGCATCGACTGCCGCTCGGGGCCCGGCGCGTCGCTTCGGGCCTCGGCTCGGCAGGCGTCTCCGTGCGCGCGGCGGCGTTTTCGCGGTGCGGGCGTGCAGGCGTCGGCGTCGGAACCGCAGCCGCGTTGCGCGGCAGCTTCGCGGGCCCCTGGCTTTCCGCAGACGGATTCGGCAAGGTTGCCGGGGTCGGAACGACCGCACTCGGGCGCGGGTTCTCGATCGGCGCGGCTTCGCGGGAAGGCGTGGCCGCGGCCGGAGGCATCGCGAGAAGGCTCGAGGCGGCCGCAGAAACGGAAGGGGTCGACGCTGCGGGCGGTGCCATCGAAGGCGGCGCGACCGCGGACGCCGCCGGCGGCGCAGCGAATCTTTCCGACGAGGGTCGCACGATGGCCGATGCCGGAGCCGGCTCGGAGGCGGGCGCAGCGATCGCCGACGCGGGACCGCTCGGCGACACGGCGATGCCGCGCTCGCGCGAAGCCTGGAACACCCCGAGCGCGGCAACCGCGATGCCGATGCCGATGATCACGAGCGCGATGACCACGAGCCATCCCTTGCCCCGGCCCGGTACTTCGCCACGCAGGGCGCCATGCGACACGGCGACGCCGGGCAGGGTCGAGTCGGGCCCGAGCGTCGAAGGTGCAGTCGGAGCGTGCCGGGCGGGCTCTTCTCGCGCCGCTTCGGGCGGTAGCGCAGCTTCGCCCGGCGGCCGCGCCAGCAGTTGCGTCGCGAGCACGGGCGTGAGCGTTCCTGGCACCGTCGAGTAGCCGCGCAGCTCGGTGCTGGCGTAGGCGTCGTGGTGAACGGCGGGTTGCGCCGGCGCGGGCGGTGCCGCCGCGGCCGGCCGGTCGGCGTCGAGCAGGGCACGAAACTGCGCTTCGTTCTGCGGCCGGTCCTGCGGCCGGACGGCGAGCGCCGCGTCGATCGCGCGGAGAAAGGCGGCGCCATAGCGGCCGGCGGCGAGCGTGGCGATCGGCTCGAGCCGGTCGTCCATCAGCCGCTCCACCGACGACATCGGCGTCTTGCCGGTGATCGCGTAGTAGACGACGCAGGCGAGCGCGTAGAGATCGGTCCATGCGCCTTGCGACATCGACGCGACGTCGCCGTACTGCTCGATCGGCGCATAGCCGGGCTTGAGGACGACGGTCAGCGCGTGCGTCATGTCGCCGATAACGCGGCGCGCCGCGCCGAAGTCGAGCAGCAGCGGCCCGCTCGCGGTGAGCAGGATGTTGTCGGGAGCGATGTCGCGGTGAAAGCATTGCGCCGCGTGCATCACCGTCAGGGCGTCGAGCAACGGGGTCAGCCAGGCGCGCAGTTCGTCCTCGCTCGGCACGTGGCCGAGCTCGGTGAGCGCGGTCTTCAGGGTCGGCCCTTCGTAGAAGGGCATGACCATGTAGGCAGTGCCGTTTTCTTCCCAGAAGCGATAGACCTTGACGAGCGAGGGATGGTCGAAGCGGGCGAGCAGCCGGGCTTCGTTGACGAAACTCTTCAACCCGGCCTTGAAGGTATCGAGGTGGCGGTCGGACTTGACGACGATCGCCGACGAGCCGGCGACGCGCGACGCTATCGAGGCCGGCACGTACTCCTTGACGGCGACCTTGCGCTGCAGCGACAGGTCCCAGGCCAGGTAGACGATGCCGAAGCCGCCCTCGCCGATCAGGCCGGTGATTTCATAGTCGCGCAGCCGGGTGCCGATCGGCAGCGTGTGGCCGAGCCGCGCCGCCGCGCTCTGGGCCGGGGCCGCCGGGGTCTCCGGAGCTGCGCCGCCAGTCGGAAAGGCGATCGCCGCCGACGGCGCCATCGCGCCGCCCCCGCGCGTCCCGGTGGGCCGCACGATGGTTTGCTCTTCGTCGTCGCTGTCGTCAGGCGGGATCATGGTCGGGTGCGAGCTTCACGCAAGGCCTTGGGCTCGGCAAGAGATGATGCCCGCGGGCGGCGCCGTTCGCACGCATCGCCCAAACCCGCAGCGCTGCGTCAGCGGCAAGCCACGATCTTGAACTCGACCCGGCGGTCGAGCACGTCGAAGCTGTTGTCCGTGCCGCTGCCGACGATGTTCTGCCGAAAGCCCATGCCTTCGGCATTCATGCGCGGTCCCAGCGCCGGTTGCTCGGCGGCGAGGCGCTGCCGGATGTAGGAAGCGCGACGCAGCGAAAGCGCTTCGTTCACAGGCGCCGGCCCGCTGTGGCTGGTGTGGCCGACGACGTTCATGCAGTAGTTCGTCGCGATCATCTCGCGCGCGATCTGGCGCAGCCACATCGCGTAGGCGCCGCTGATCTTCGGATCCGACCAGAACTCCGTACTGCCGGGGTTGAACAGGAACTTCACGCCGAGCTCGTTGTAGGCGATGCCGAGAGCAACGATGCGGCCGAAGGCTGCCTCGGCCTCGGCGACGTGGCCGAGCTTGATGTTCGTCAGGTAGACGCCGCTCTCGGCACGCAGCTGCTGTCCCTGGGGCGTTTCGAGGGCGGCCTTGTACTGGCCGAGCGCGTCCTGGTAGCGCTCGGCGTTGTACAGCGTCGTCGCCTCGCTGATCACCGTCGCCGCGCCGATCCGCTCCATGTAGTACGGGTCGGCCTGCTGGCCCGGCTGCGCCAACGTCGTCTTGGCGTAGCCCTCGACGACCTTGTCCTTGATGAGGACCGGGCTGTCCTTGTAGTAGCGAGAAGGCGTGCTGTCGAGGTTTTCCTCGCGGGCCAGGGCCGACGCCTGGGCGAAGATGAGTCTGGTCTTCAGATCGACGAGCGCCAGGCTGATCCGCACTTCGCGGCGCGGCCCGTCGGAGGGCACGCGCGCGACGATTCCCGTCAGCAGGTACTGGGCGCGCGTCAGGTTGGTGGCCTGGAAGGGCAGGAACTCGAACTGCGGAAACTTCGTGCCGATGCGTTGCGTGACGCGGCGCTCGAGCAGCAGCGTCGTCTCGTCCTGCTGGCCGGTGATCATGTCGAGCATCGGGTCGATGACGACACCGCGCTTCGGCGCGTTCGCATCGGGCCGGGAAATCGTCGACTCGATCCGGGCCAGGAAGGCGGGCAGCTTGCCGGTTTGCGCGACGAGGTTGTCGGTCGCTTCCGCAGCGGCCTTCTCGAAGGTTTGCGGCTCCGACGACGAACATGCCGCGACGAGGGCAGCGCAGGCGACGAGGAGCGTGGTGAGCGAACCGGAGCGGCGCACCCGGAGGCGGGGCTTCATTTGCATTCCTTCTTGAAGAAGCTGGTTTCGGCCGCGCTGATTTGTTCGAGCGACGCCTTCTGCAGGATCTCGAGGCAGCGCGCCTGGCGCTCGGCGGGGGTCGTGATCGGGGCGAGCTCGGCCGGTGGAGTCGACGCCGCGATCGGCGCGGCGGGCCTCGCGAGGAGTGCCGGCGTTGGCTGCGCAGGTGCCGCGACTGTCGCGACCGTCGCGGCACGGGGCGACGCCGGCGACGCCGCGATCGAAGGCGCTGGCACGAAGGGAGTCGGACGTGTCGCTGCGGCGACCGCCGGGCGCTCGAGCGCCGGAGCGGCCGGCGCGGTCGCAATCGGCGCGCGCGACCCCTGGCGGGCATAGAACTGCAGCGTGAGCGCGGCGATGCCGATCAGCGCGCCGGTCGCGGCGACGAGCCCGTAGATCGCCCGCTTGCCGAAGAGGGCGCGGGCCCGGCTGGCACTCATCCACGACGGCGTGGGCTCGGGCGTCGCGGCGCGCAGCCCGGCTTTGGCCTTGGCGTCGCTTGCCGCCGGCGCCGCGACCGGCACCGGCGTGGCGGGCACCGGCGGATCAGGCACGGTGATCTCGCGTGTGCTCGCGACGCCGCCCAGGAAGGGCTCCTGCATCAGGTCGAGGGGCGGCGCCAGTTCGACCCGCTCGGGAGTGTCGATGTCGCCCATCAGCGAGCGAAACTGGACGTGGTCGCGCGGGCGGCGCTCCGGTTGTACGGCCAGGGCCGCGTCGATGGCCGCGAGAAAGTTGGCGCTGTAGAGCCCTACGGCGATGGTCGAAAGGGGTTGCAGGCGATCGTCGGCGAGGCGGTCGGCGGCCGGCGCCGGATCCGCGCCGGTGATCGCCGCGTAGACCACCGCGGCCAGGGAATAGAGGTCGGTCCACGGCCCGCGCGTCGTCTCGGCGACGCCGCCGTATTGCTCGATCGCCGCATAGCCGGGCAGAAGCGCCGCTGCCGGCGTGTGGTTCATCGCCGCGATCGCGTGCTCGGCCGAAGCGAAGCCGAGCAGGACCGGCCCGACCGGAGTCAGGACAATGGCATCAGGGCCGATGTGCTCATGCCAGGTCTTGCCCTCGTGCAGGACGGTCACGGCGTTGAGGACCGGCTTCAGCCAGGCGCGCAACTCGTTTTCGCCCGGCACGTGGCCGAGCTCGGCGAGTGCGGTCTTCAGGGTCGGCCCGGCATAGAAGGGCATGACCATGTAGGCGGTGCCGTTCTCTTCCCAGAAGCGATAGACCTTGAGGAGCGAGGGATGATCGAAGCGGGCGAGCAGCCTGGCCTCGTTGACGAAGGCCTTCAAACCGGCCTTGAAGACATCGCGCTGTCGATCGGACCTGACGAGCACGGCTGCGGAGCCGCTGACCCGCGAGGCCATTTCGGCGGGGAGATATTCCTTGATGGCAACCTTGCGCTGCAGCGAATGGTCCCAGGCGAGATAGACGACGCTGAAGGCGCCCTCGCCGACGAGGACGGTGATCTCGTAGTCGCGCAACCGGGTGCCGATCGGCAGCGCCTGGGCGTGCGAACGCTGGGCGCTCGTCGGCCCTCCTTCTTCGTCGATCGCCTGTGCCGGGTTCATCGCCATGCAGCTCGCCGGCTCCGCGGCGCTTCGCCGACCGGCCGGCGAAGCACGATCTCGGGCTTTCGCCACGCGGAGCGAGCCGGCCATTGTCGCGCCTCGGACCGTCGCTCATGCCACGGCGAGCGGGCAGAGCGACACAACAAAGTCACGCGATTCAGTCGGGCGCCGCGGGCGTGCGGCGCCCGAAGAAGCTGGCGCCTTCCATCGTGAGCACGACTTCGCCGTACTGGTTGACGACTTCCGAGCGGGTGCGGACCAGCCCGACCGTCGGACGGCTCTGCAACGCGCGCGACTCGATCACGGTCCCCCGCATGTGCAAGACGTCGCCGGGGAAGACGGGCCGGGTCCAGGCCAGGCGTTCGATTCCGGGCGAACCGAGACTCGCCGACTCGAGCAGGTATTCGTCGCAGATCATGCGCATCGCCATCGCACAGGTATGCCAGCCGCTCGCCGCGAGCCGGCCGAAGAGCGAAGTCTTCGCCGCCGCGTCGTCGAGGTGAAAGGGTTGCGGGTCGAACTGCCGGGCGAAGGCGAGCACGGCCTCGCGCGTGACCTCGTAAGCGCCGAATTCGCGCACCTGGCCCACCGGAAAGTCTTCCCAGTAGAAGCGTACGGCTGGCGTGGGCGTCGTGGCTGCGGCGGTCTGGGGCATGACGGCGGATCCGTCGCTGCGGATGCCGCGCAGTATCGCCCGACAGCGACTTCAGGCGCCGAAGAAGTGGCGAAAGATGTCGGGCTCGTTGACTTCGCGGATCGCCACGCCTTCGAGCGGCTCGCGAAACGGCGACGAGACGACCTGGGTATCGAGCGCGGCCGGACGGGTGCTGTCCCACGGGCTGCCCGAAGTTACGCCGAAGGCACCGTCGCGCAGGCGCGCCGCGCTCGCCGCGGCCGCCCCCACGCCCCGGCTGCCGAGAACGACGAGCCGCTGGGCGAGAGAGGCGGCCAGCGAGGGCAGCTCCTCCCACTCGATGGCGCCGGCAGGCGCGGCCGGACGAAAGGCGTGCGAGAGGTGCAGGGTCGATGGCGCGTGTCGCATAGTGTGTGTCCCCCTAAGCGGGCAGGTACATACCTTATCGGCCGCTCACAGCGGGCGGTGCGTCGAACAGCGCGACCCTTCTGGCCCAGATCGCCCGGGCGCAGCGCGCAACCCGGCGCCGCGTGACCTTGTGCCGGTCGAGGCGCACAGCTCGCGCATGCCCACGACCGGAACGGCGCCGACTGCGCGCGGACTCAGCCCGACGGCGTCTCCGGCGGGCGCATCGCCGCCGCGGCTTGGCGCAGATCGGCGAGCCATGCGGCGTACGCGGCGTCCTTGTCCTCGGGCTCCATACGCAGCAGGGCCGACGGATGCAAGGTGATGAAGACGCGCCTGCCGTCGGCCCGCTTCAACCACTGGCCGCGCTGCCGCGTCACGGCGATCGTCGTTCCCATCAGCTGGCGTGCCGCGGTCGCGCCGAGCGCGACGAGCGCGCCGGGATCGACCAGCTCGATCTCGGTCTCGAGCCAGTG
>DATMGW010000341.1:0-3914 GCA_035555295.1 Caldimonas sp. | reverse complement strand
GGCTTGAGCTGCCGATCGTGCAGGCGCCGATGGCCGGCGTGCAGGGCAGCGCGCTGGCGATCGCGGTGTGCAACGCCGGCGGCCTCGGCTCGCTGCCGTGCGCGATGCTCGACGCCGCCGGCATCCGGCGCGAGCTTGCGGCATTTCGCGCCGGCACCGACCGGCCGTTCAACGTCAACTTCTTCTGCCACGAGCCGGCGCAGGTCGATTCGGGGCGCGAGGCGGCATGGCGTGCCGCGCTCGCGCCGTACTACCGCGAGCTCGGCCTCGACATCGACGCCGTTCCCGTGGGTCCGGGGCGGCACCCCTTCGATGCGGCCGCGGCAGCCGTGGTCGAGGAATTGCGCCCCGCGGTCGTGAGCTTTCATTTCGGTCTTCCCGACCCCGCGCTGCTCGCTCGCGTCCGCGCCACCGGAGCGAAGATCTTCGCCAGCGCGACGACGCTCGACGAGGCACTCTGGCTCGAGCAGCGAGGCGTCGACGCCGTGATCGCGCAGGGCCTCGAAGCGGGCGGCCACCGTGGCCACTTTCTCTCTGCCGACCTGTCGCGCCAGGCCGGCACCTTCGCCTTGCTGCCGCAGGTCGTGCATGCGCTGCGAACGCCGGTGATCGCCGCGGGAGGCATCGCCGACGCAGCCGGCGTCGCCGCGGCGCTGTCGCTCGGCGCGACGCTGGTCCAGGTCGGCACCGCCTACCTGCTCTGCCCGGAGGCGACGACGAGCCGCGTCCACCGCGCTGCGCTGGCGAGCGACGCGGCCCGGCACACGGCGCTGACGCGACTCTTCACCGGGCGTCCGGCGCGTGGCATCGTCAACCGCCTGATCCGCGAGCTCGGTGCTGCCGACCCGGCCCCGGCGTTTCCGTTGGCGACCGCGGCGATCGCGCCGCTGCGCAAGGCTGCCGAGGCTGCAGACAGCGGCGACTTCTCGCCGCTCTGGTCCGGCCAGAACGCCAGCGGGTGCCGATCCGTTCCCGCGGCGGAGCTGACGCGTGGCCTCGCCGGCATCTGAGGCGACGGGCCGCGCGGCGCCACGGCGCGCCGCAGCGCGCGCGGCCGAACTGCGCGAGGTGCTCGCCCGCCACGCGCGCGCCTACTACGTGCTCGACGCGCCGGAGATTCCCGACGCCGAGTACGACGCGCTCTTCCAGGAATTGCAGGCGATCGAGGCCGAATATCCGGAGCTCGTCAGCGCCGATTCGCCGACGCAGCGCGTCGTCGGCGCCGTTCTCGAGGGTTTGCAGCCGGTTCGCCACGCCGTGCCGATGCTGTCGATCGATACCGAGACCGACACGACGGCGGCCGGCGCCGAGAAATTCGACGCGCGGATCCGCAAGACGCTCGGCCTGGCCGAGGCCGACGCCCCCGTCGAGTACGCGGCCGAGATGAAGTTCGACGGCCTCGCCATCAACCTGCGCTACGAGGGCGGCGAGCTGGTCCAGGCGGCGACTCGCGGCGACGGCGAGACCGGCGAGGACGTGACGCACACCGTGCGGACCATTGCCGCCGTGCCGCAGCGGCTGCGAGGCGTCAGCGCGCCGGTGCTCGAGGTGCGCGGCGAGGTCTTCATGCGGCGCGACGATTTCGAGGCACTCAACGAGCGGCAGAGAAAGCTCATCGCAGGCGGCGCCAAGGGCGAGAAGACCTTCGTCAACCCGCGCAACGCGGCGGCCGGCGTCGTCCGCCAACTCGACGCGAGAAACGCGGTAAAACGGCCACTCAGCTTTTTCGCCTACGGGCTCGGCGAAGTCGTCGGCTGGACCGTTCCGCCGACGCAGACGGCGCTCCTCGATGCCTTCGACGCGATGGGCTTGCCGGCCAGCCCGATGCACGAGAAGGTCGAGGGCGCCAGCGGGCTGGTCGACTTCCATTCCCGCGTCGCGGCACGCCGCGACAGCCTGCCCTACGACATCGACGGCGTCGTCTACAAGGTCAACGACCGGGCGCTCCAGGAAAGGCTCGGCTTCAAGTCGCGCGAGCCGCGCTGGGCGGTGGCACAGAAATACCCGGCGCAGGAAAAGACGACGCTCCTGCGCGCCATCGACGTCCAGGTCGGGCGCACCGGCAAGCTCACGCCTGTCGCCAAGCTCGACCCGGTGTTCGTCGGCGGAACCACGGTCTCGAACGCGACCTTGCACAACGTGTTCGAGGTGCGCCGCAAGGGCGTTCGCATCGGCGACAAGGTCATCGTGCGGCGCGCCGGCGACGTGATTCCCGAGGTCGTCGCACGCGTGCCCGGTGCACGCGCGGGCTACGTCGCCAACTTCCGCATGCCGCGCCAATGCCCGGTGTGCGGCAGCCGCGTGGCGCGCGAGAAAGGCGGCGTCGACCACCGCTGCACCGGCGGCTTGTTCTGTCCGGCGCAGCGAAAGATCGCCATCCTCCACTTTGCCGGCCGCCGCGCGCTCGATATCGAAGGGCTCGGCGACAAGATCGTCGACCAGCTCGTCGACAAGGGCCTCGTCGAGACCCTTCCCGATGTCTACGCGCTGACCGGCGCCCAGCTCGACACGCTCGAGCGGATGGGCGACAAGAGCGCTTCGAATCTCCTGGCCAACATCGAACGCAGCAAGCAGACGACCCTGGCGCGGTTCCTCTACGGCCTGGGCATTCGCCACGTCGGCGAATCGACGGCCAAGGACCTGGCGCAGCATTTCGGCGGGCTCGATCGCTTGATGAAGGCGAGCGTCGAGCAGCTCCTCCAGGTCGCCGACGTCGGGCCGATCGTCGCCGAGAGCGTGCACGGCTTCTTCAGCGAGCGCCACAACGTCGAAGTGATCGAGGGACTGCTGCGGGCGCAGGTGCAATGGCCCGAGATGGACGGCAAGGCCGATGCTGCGCCGAAGCCGCTCGCCGGCAAGACCTTCGTTCTGACCGGCACTCTTCCGACGCTGGCGCGCGAGGATGCCAAGGAGATGATCGAGTCGCTCGGCGGCAAGGTCGCGGGCTCGGTGTCGAAGAAGACCGACTACGTCGTCGCGGGCGCCGAGGCCGGTTCGAAGCTTGCCAGGGCCGAGGCGCTCGGCGTCGCCGTCATCGACGAAGCGAAGCTGATCGCGATGCTCGACGGCTGCTGAAGCTGGCCGCGAAGTCGGGTTGGCGCACCGCGGGCTTCGCCCGCAGAATGGGCGCCGGACCCACACGGAGGCAACGATGGCAATCGACCCGAAGACCGCTCAGGAATTCACGCGGGCCGTCGGCCTCGTCGACAAGGTGGGCAAGGCGCGCAAGGCGACCGAGCCGAAGTACGACGACCTCAAGAAGCGTCTCGCCGTGGCGACGAAGGCCAAGGACGGCCCGAAGCTCGAGCTTTATTCGAGCGCCCTCGAGGCGATGGTGAGCGAGATCGCCAGGGGCTCCGCCGCGGTCGACCTCGCGTTGGGCTCGATGCGTGACGTCGAAACCGACGAGGATTTCGTGTCGAGCCGCCTTGCTGCCATCGACAAGCTGATGACCATCATCAGCGAGGCGCGGAAATCGTTCGCCTTCATGTTCAAGGACGCGAAGGACCAGCAGAACAAATGCGAAGAGGCACTCGCGGCGGCGCAGGACGCCGGCGAAGACGCGACCCGGGCGCTCGCGCGCCTGCAAAAGCGCGCCGACGACGACCGCGACAAACTCAAGGAGCTGTTCGGCAAGTCCGATGCGCTCGCGTCGAAGGCGCAGGCCGCCGTCGACAAGCGCGACGCAAAGGGCCTGAAGGACGCGCAGAAGGCGTACGAGGCACTGCTCGTCGAGCCGGCGATCTTTCTGCACGGCAAGCTCATGGAAGACGTTGCCGCCTTCGGAGCGAACGCCGGTACGTCGAAAAGCTACGGCGCCGACGTTCAGGCCGAGGTCAAGGATGGCGTGAAGGACATCCAGAACAAGGCGGCGGGCGTGCGCGTGTATGTCGACGAGCTGACCAAGGTCTCGA
>DATMGW010000340.1:0-6515 GCA_035555295.1 Caldimonas sp. | reverse complement strand
ACAACGGCGCGGGCAGCTATCTCTTCGGTGGCCAGGGAGCGACGCAAAGGCCCTTCGTCGAAACCCCCACGGGCGTGCAATATGCCGCAATCGCCGGGCAGACGCGGACCGAAGCGGCAACGAACCTGCCGCTGACGACCGACGGCCAGGCGGCGTGGCTCTCGGCGCGCACCGGCAACGGCGTCTTCGTGACGAGCGCGGCGCCGGGCGTCGCCGGCGCGACGATCGACAACGGCAGCGTCTCCGATCCGGGCGCGCTGACCGGCGCGAACTACACGCTCGACTTCACGGTCGCGGCCGGTGTCACGACCTACGCCGTCCTGAAGAACGGACTGCCGACCGCGGTGACCGCAGCGCCCTACGTCTCGGGGCAGGCGATCACGGTCGACGGCATGACGGTCAGCGTCAGCGGAACCCCGGCGACGGGCGACCAGTTCCAGATCGCCCCGTCGACGCCTAATTTGAGCGTCTTCGACACTCTCGACAAGGCGATCGGCGACCTGTCGACGACAGGGCGGACCGGATCGCAGGTTGCCCAGGCGAACGCCGACAACCTGCGCAACCTCGATTCCGTGATGGGAAACCTGCAGGCCGTGCGCTCCGCCGCTGGAGCCGTCCTGAACAGCATCGACAGCGAAAGCAGCCGCCTCGACGCGCAGAATCTCGCCAGCACGACGGAGCGATCGAACGCCGAAGATGTGGACATGGTGCACGCCATTTCCGATTTTCAGAACAAGCAAAGCGGCTACGATGCGGCGCTGAAGTCGTACGCGATGGTGCAGCGCCTGTCGTTGTTCCAGTACGTGAACGGCAACTGAATCGGGGCCCGGGTGGGGCGCCCGGCGGTCTGGAGCAAGGCCCCCAACGTGCTGGATGTCGCGATCCTCGGCCAGGTGGCACTGGGCTATTCGCCCTTCATCGACCGCAATCGCGCGGTTGCGGCAACCCGTCTTTCTGTCTTCCCGCTGCGTCCCGACGCGACGCTCGACGTCGCCCAGCTCCTGCACGCCGTCGGCGATGTCTGGCCGGCCTCGGGGGGCACGGTCTCGCTCAACGTCGTCAGCGAAAGCCTTCTCCACGACCTGCTGCAGGCGAGCCCGTCGGCCAACCTCATGGTCGAGGTGCCGAACTTCATGGCCTCGGATGCGGCCAACGTCGAGGCGCTGGTGCGCCTGCACGCGGCGGGAAACACGCTGCTGCTGAAGGGCCGGCCGAACGCCGAGCTGCCCCGCGAGGTGCTGCCCTGCTTCAAGTATTCGATCATCGACCTCGCCGACGAGCGCCGGGTCGGCGAAGGCATGGTCGCGCCGGCCGGAGTGACGCGTGCGATCGCCCACGTGCAGTCGGGCGTACGCACCGTCGCCGACATGGAGGCGAGCTTCGCGCGCGGTGCCCATGCTGTGCTCGGCTGGCCGATCGACGACGCGCTCAACAGCACGGCGGCACGAACCGGCAAGCCCGTGGCGCAGCCCGACCAGCAGGTCATCGTCGAGCTGATCCGCCGCGTCGACAACGAGGACCCGATCGACAAGCTCGAGAACACGCTCAAGCGCGACCCGTCGCTCGCCTTCAAGCTGCTGCGCTACATCAACTCGCCGGCTTTCGGCCTGCGCGTCGAGATCAGCTCGTTCCGCCACGCCATCATGATGCTCGGCTACCAGAGGCTCAAGCGCTGGCTCGCGCTGCTGCTCGCGACAGCGAGCAAGGACGTCAACCTGCGTCCCGTCATGTTCGCCGCGGTGCGGCGCGGCCTCCTCATGGAAGAGCTCGTCGCCGGCTCGGGCGACGAGGAGATGAGGAACGAGGTCTTCATCTGCGGAGTCTTCTCGCTGCTCGATCGCATGTTCGGCGAGACCTTCGCCAAGCTGCTCGGCTCGATTCCGGTTCCGGAGCGCGTCTACCGAGCACTGGTGAAGAACGAGGGCCCGTTCCAGCCGTACCTGGCGATGGTTCGTGCCGCCGAAGGCGAATCGCTGTTCGACTATCGAGAGGCCGCAGAGCATCTCCTGATGAGCGTGGCCGAGATCAATCGCGCCCAACTGCGCGCTTTGCAGGGCGCCGCGGCCCTCGAGTGAGCGCGCGCGAAGGCGAACCGCTCGGAGCGCGGCAGCGCGGTACATCGGCGACGACAGCAGGCAGCCGTCACGGAGACTTGGCGGGCCGCCGGTTCAAGTCCGCCGCTTTCGCGCCGAAAATACCCCGTGCGGCGAGGGCGGCAGATTCGCACCGCGCGCCGCATCCGCAACCCGCCATCGCGCCTCGCATCGAGAACAACACGCCGTGATTCCCGCCCCGACCCCGGTGCTCGACGAGGAGGCCCTGCAGCGCCTCCGCGACCTCGACCCGAGCGGCCAGAACCACCTGCTCGAGCGGGTGTTGCGCGCTTTCGAAGGCTCGGTCCTTCGCCTGTTGCCGCAGTTGCGCGAGGCGCGCCGAGGGGGCGACATGGCGGCGGTCCGCCACGTCGCGCACACGATCAAGTCGTCGTCGGCGAGCATCGGCGCCCTGCGCCTGTCGAGACTTTGTGCCGAAATCGAGGCCGCAGTACGACAGGAGGCGTTCGCCGGGCTCCCGGAGCTGCTCGATGCGGTGGATCAGGAGATGGGCGTCGTGCTACAAGCCGTGCAGCCGATGCGCAGTCAAACCCCATGAGCCTGCGAAGCGAGACGTTCGCCGACGATCTGCCGGAGCGGCCGAGGGTGCTGCTCGTCGACGACGACGAGGTCAACCTGCTGCTCACCTCGGTGGCGCTGCAGGAGCAGGGCTTTGCCGTCACCGAGGCGACGGGCGGCGGGCAGGCGATCCGCGCGCTCGCCGACTTCCTGCCCGACATCGTCGTCCTCGACGCCGTCATGCCCGAGCTCGACGGCTTCGAGACCTGCCGCGAGCTGCGCGTCCTGCCGGGATTCGAGTCGCTGCCGGTGCTGATGCTGACCGGGCTCGACGACGACGCCTCGATCACGCGCGCCTACGAAGCCGGTGCGACCGACTTCTTCGTCAAGTCGACGCAATGGAGCCTGCTCGCGGGGCGGCTGCGCTACCTGCTGCGCGCGTCCAGGACGCGGGTCGAGCTCGAGCGCAGCAAGTCGCGCCTGGCGCGCGCCCAGGACCTCGCCCGCATGGGCAGCTTCGACTGGCGCAAGGGCCAGGGCGGCCCGGTGTTCTCGATCGAGGGCCTGCGCGTCTTCGGCATCGGCCCCGACCAGCGGATCGACTTCAGGAAGCTGCTGCGCATGGTTCCCGACGAGGAGCGCAAGGCCTTCGTCGAGCTGACGCACAACGCGATGGAGCGCAGCACGGTGCTGGCGACCGACATCCACGCGCGCCTCGTCGACGGCCGGCAGCGCATCGTCCACATCGAGGCCGAGCCCGAGTTCAACGAGCACGGCAATCTCGTCGGCTATACCGGAATCGTCCAGGACGTGACCGACCGGCGTCTCGCCGAAGACCGGATCCGCCACCTCGCCAACTTCGACACGCTGACCGGGCTGCCGAACCGGCGCCAGCTGATCTGGCGCGCCGAGCGCGCCCTCGAGCACGGGCGCCGGCTCAGCCACCAGGTTGCGCTGCTGCTGATCGACCTCGACCGCTTCAAGGTCATCAACGACACGCTCGGCCACGGCGCCGGCGACGAGCTGCTGGTCGAGGTCGCGCGGCGCCTGCGCTCGTGCGTGCGCCACTCCGACCAGGTCCTCGAGAGCTCGCTCGAGACCGTTGGCGTGCGCTCGCACCGCACGTTGGAGGCTGTCGGCCGGCTCGGCGGCGACGAGTTCGTCGCGTTGCTGCCCGAAGTGACCGACGAGCGCGACGCCGAGCGCGTCGCCGAGCGCATTCTCGAGGCGATGCGCATGCCGATCACGATCGGCATGCAGGAGTGCTTCGTCACCGCCAGCGTCGGCATCGCCATCTTTCCGCGCGACGGGACGAGCGTCGCCGACCTGCTGCGCAACTCCGACGTGGCGATGTATTCGGTCAAGTCGGCCGGACGCAATTCGTCGTCGGTCTATCGGCCAAGCCTGGCCGGCCAGGGGCGCGAGAAGCTCGAGCTCGAAAGCGCCCTGCACAAGGCGATCGAGCGCGACGAGCTGGTCCTGCACTACCAGCCGAAGGTCGACGTGCGCGGCGCGCGAATGGTCGGCGCCGAGGCGCTGATGCGCTGGCGCCGCCACGGCATGCTCGTCGCGCCGGGCGACTTCATCCCGCTCGCCGAGGAGACGGGACTGATCACGCCGCTCAGCGAGTGGGCGATCCGCGAAGCGGCGCGCCAGGCGCGCCTGTGGAAAGACAACTTCGGCTTCGACGACTCGATCGCCGTCAACCTGCCGAGCCGCCTGTTCGAGCGTACCGACCTGGTCGAATACATCCACCACGCCGTCACCACGTACGGCGTGCCGCACCACGCGATCGAGCTCGAGATCACCGAGACGGGTTTGATGAAGGACCTGCAGAACGTGATCCCGTCGCTGCACCGGCTGAACGAGATCGGCGTCGAGATCTCGATCGACGACTTCGGCACCGGCTACTCGTCGCTGGCCTACCTGACGACGCTGCCGATCAGCGAATTGAAGATCGACCGCAGCTTCATCCGCGATCTCGGCATGACGCCGCAGAGCTCGGCGGTCGTCACGGCGATCATCGCGCTGGCCCGCTCGCTGGGGCTGCGCGTGATCGCCGAGGGCGTGGAAAACCTCCGCCAGATGGAGGTCCTGCATCGCCTCGGCTGCGGAATCATGCAAGGGTTCCTTTTCAGCCGGGCGCAGCCGCCCGAAGAGATCGAAGAGTGGCTGCAGCAAACCGTCCTGCCGAGGAAGGCGCCATGGATCGGCAAGGCCGGCAGCGCCGACCTGCCCGAGCCGCCGCGCGCCACGCGGGCTCGCGTATCGCGGCCCTGATCGGGTCCCAGACCGGAACCGCCATGGACATGACGCGCCCTTCGCCCCTGGCCAAGGACACGACGCGCCCTGCGCCCCTCGCCAAGCCTGCCGGCAGCGAGTTGCCCGTCGCGCAGATTGCCAAGGCGGCGCTGCGCCGACTCGCCGTCGAGCGTCTCGAGCCGACGCCGGAGAACTACGAGCGTGCCTATCGTCACGAGGCCGGCGACGCCGCTGTCGCTCCGGTGCTGCCGTTGCGCGCGCAAAAGCTCGTCGACCGGCTGGCCCAGCGTGCTTTCGAGGGCGAGGCCGCCGGCACCGAGATCGGCCAGGCACTGGGGCAGGGCCGATGGGAACAGGCCGATCAGTTGTTCGACGCAGCCAACGGCGCGTCGTCTGAAGCATTGGCGACGCTGATCGAGCGGATCGTCCGCGGTATCGAGCGCGGCGGACACAACTGGACTCCGGCCCGGCGCAAGGAAGGGGTGCAACGCGTGCTTTCGGGCAGCCGCAGCGATTCGCGCCGCCTGCAGCAGCGGCTCGCCCAGCTCGTCAACAGCTGGGAAAGCGACACGGCAGCGACCGAGGTCGACGTCGCTGCCGCGACGGCCGGGACGGCGCCGGACGAGGCGGCGAACGACGCGGCACCGCTCAGTGCCGTCTATCTGCCGGTGGCGCAAGGCCCGTCGCCGGCCTGGGATCGCGTCGCGAGCAGCCTCGCCGGCGCGCTGCACGAGGCGCTGCCCCAGCACGACGACGCCAATCGCGAGCTGTCCCAGGAGCTCGCGCGCCTGAACGCGCGCATCGCCGCCGAGGGCGCGACAGGGCCGCTCGCCGAGGAGATGGAAGCCCTCTGCGGGCGCGTCGAGCGCGTCCTGCAGCACCGCCACCACCTGTTCGATCAGCTCGGAAAGCTGTGCCATGAGCTGACGGCGAGCCTGAGCGACCTGGCCGAGAACGAAAGCTGGGTCAAGGGCCAGTGCGAGGCGATGCGCCTGAAGATCGAGGAAGGCCTGACGGCGCGCGGCGTGCGCGCCGTCAGCGACATGCTGCACCACGCGCGCGAGCGCCACTCCGAGGTCAAGGGCGAGCGCGAGAAAGCGCGCGACGCATTGAAAGGCCTGATCCACCAGATGCTCGCTGAGCTCGGCGAGCTGGGATCGAAGACCGGCGACTTCCACAAGAGCGTCGGGCGCTATGCCGAGGTGATCGAGGAAGCTGATTCGCTGGAAAGCCTGACCGGCGTCGTCCGCGAGATGGTCAACGAAAGCCGCGCCGTGCAGACGCTGGTGCAGCAGACGCAGGCGCGCTTGCAGGAGGAACACAGCCGGGCGACCGACCTGAGCGAGCGCGTCATCCAGCTCGAGGACGAAATGCGGCGCCTGTCGGACGAGGTCTCGACCGACCAGCTGACGCAGATCGCCAACCGGCGCGGCCTGATGCAGGCCTTCGAGATCGAGAAGGCCCGCGTCGAGCGCAACGGCGGGTATCTCTCGATCGGCCTGCTCGACATCGACAACTTCAAGCGCCTCAACGACGAGCTCGGCCACAGCGCCGGCGACGAAGCGCTGAAATCGCTCGCCGGCGTCGTCAGCAAGACCTTGCGTCCGACCGACCGCGTCGCCCGCTACGGCGGCGAAGAGT
>DATMGW010000339.1:0-6782 GCA_035555295.1 Caldimonas sp. | reverse complement strand
GACCTGCTCGGCATCCCCGTCTTGCGCCCGAAGGTGACGGAGACGACCGCCCTTGGCGCAGCCTACCTCGCGGGGCTCAGCTGCGGCGTCTACGAGGGCACCGACGAGCTCGCCGCGCAGTGGCAGATCGAGAGGACCTTCCATCCGACGCTGTCGCGCGAGCGCGCGGCGGAGTTGATGCAGCGCTGGGAGCACGCGGTGACGCAGGCGACGCGCTGATCGCGCGTTCGCTCTCTGGACGCTCGCCGCGTGGTGCGAGACGCGAGAAGGCTTTCGCAACTTCCGCGTCGACCGCATCGCCGCGCTCGACGTGCTCGCCGAGCGCTTCCGCGACGAGCCGGGCGCTGCCCGACCTGCTGCGCCAGGTCGGCGTCGAAGGCCTGCGCGCTTGATCGTCGCCCTGTCGATCGTCGCGGCGAATCGTTCGCCCGCGCTTCGCATTTCCTTCGCGCGTCCTTCATACGGGCCGCATGACCCGGCGCGACAGTGGCTGCATCGCGGCGCCGTTGTCGCGAACCACGACGAAGGAGTCAACGCCATGCATCCGCGCCTCGAGACCCTGGTTGAATCGATCCGCCGCTGGTTCGCGTCGCGGCCCAAGGCGGCCAACGACGATGGGTCGCAGCCGGCGGCAAGGTCGCTCGCGATGCGCCGGCTCGCCGCGGCCAAGAGGCCGCTGATCGGACTGGCCGTCGTCGGCACCTTGGCCTGGCTGCTGCTCAGCCATCCGCCGCTCGCCAACGTCGGCCGTGGCGAGGTCGGCGTTCGCGTCAACCGCGTCACCGGCAGCGTCGACGAGTGGCGCGAGGGCAGCGTGCTCGTCGTTCCCGGGCTGCAGCAGATGCGCGTCTTTCCGCTGCGCGACCAGACCTATCGCGCCGTGCAGATGAGCCGTGCAGACGGGCCGGCGCCGCTGCAGTCGCTCGAAGGCCTCTCGCTCGGCATCGACCTGCAGATCCGCTACGCGCTCGACCCGGCCAAGGTCGCGGCGATGGCCAAAAGCCTGCCCGACAACATCGGCGTCGAGATCGTCGAGCCCGCGGTGCAGGGCGTCGCCTACAAGGTGATCGCGCACTACACGGTGCGCGAGATCTTCTCGAGCAAGCGCGCCGAGATCCAGCAGGTCGTCGAGAACGAACTGAAGCCGCGCCTGGCCGCCGACGGCATCGTCCTGCACGGCGTGCAGATCGGCAAGGTCGACTTGCCGGCCGACTATCGGCACGGCATGGAGGGGCTGCTCGCCGAAGAGCTCGCGAGCGAGAAGATGAAGTACACGCTCGAGCTGAAGGACAAGCAGGTCAAGGAGACCGAGCTCGTCGCGCAGGCCGACAAGATCCGCCGCGAGGTCGCCGCCGAGGCGGCTGGACGCGAGCAGATCATCGCCGCCAAGGCGCAGGAAGAAGCGATGAAGCACGTCCTGCCGTTCAAGCAGCGGCAGATCGAGCAGCGCCAGCTCGAGGCCGAGGCCGAGAAGGTGACGCGAATCAAGGGTGCCGAAGGCAACGCGCAGGCGCGCCGCATCGAGGCGACCGGCGAAGCCGACGCGCGGCAGAAGCTCGCCGACGCCGAGGCCTACCGGATGGATCGTGTCGGCAAGATCAACGCCGAGCAGATGGCGCGCGAAGGCGAGCTGATCAGCCGGCATCCGCTGCTGATCCAGAAGACGCTCGCCGACAAGCTCTCCGACAAGATCCAGGTCATCATCGCGCCGCCTTCGGCCGACGGCGGCTTCGTCGGCGCCGCGCTCCTCGGCGGGCAACGCCGCGAAGCGGTGCTGAACGCAGGCGATGCGGCGGCGGAGCGGCACGCTGCCGCCGGCGAAGCAAGCGTAGAGAAGGAGACGCAATGAGCGCGCGCGCCATCGTCGTGCATCGCGCGAGCGCGTTGCTGCTCGGCGCGGGCGTCGCCTGCGCACTCGTGCTTTCGGCGCACGCCGCCACTGCGGCGGAGGCACCCGCGTCGCTCGCCATCGTCGTTCGCGACCAGACGCCCTTGCGCGCCGGCCCGCACGACGCGGCGCAGCAGCAGGCGCTGCTCTGGCAAGGCGAGGTCGTCGAGGTGCGCGGCGAGCGGCTCGACTACCTGCAGGTCTGGGACTACCGGCGCGAGCGCGGCGGCTTCGTCGACGCGAGCCGCGTCCGGCGCACGTCGACCTCCGCCGAACAAGCGCAAGAGTTGCTCGCCGTCGTCCGCTTCGTCCGCGAGACGCCGGGTGCCGAAGCGCTCGGCATCGGCTTCGCCGCCGCCTACCTCAAGGCGGCGACCGCCGAAGCCTTGCGCGGTCCTGCGGGCGCCGAAGCTTTCGACGCGATCGGCACGATGGCCGACCGGATCGCACAGCGCGCCTCGGTGGGCGGCGCTGCGGGGACGGCAACGACCGGCCGCGCCGAGGCGGCGCTCGCCGCACATCTGGAGGTCGCAGCGCGCTACGGCGTCGCCTTCAGGAGCTACGAGCGCGACGGCGCGATGCGTATCTGCTACGACGGCGAGGCGTTTCGCCGCGCCCTCGCGATGCCGACGGCCGATCCGAAACAACGTGCCCGTGCCGTGCTCGGCCTGACGCGAGCCGAGTGCATCGATCCGGCGACGCCGGCCAGTGAGCGCCAGCGCGTCGACGAGTGGCGCGCCGAGGTGCTCGATCGCGTCGATGCGACCGAGCTTCCCGCCACGCTGAAGAACCGCGTCGCGATGCGCCGCGCCAGCGTCTGGAGCGGCCTGGCCTACCAGCACGCGCGCCGCGGCGACGCAGCGGCCGAAGCCGCCGCGGCCCGGCGCGCTCTCGTCGAGCTCGCTGCCGTCGACCGCAGCGAGCTCGCCGACGACGACCTCTCAGCCTGGAACGACGCGGCGATCCGCGTCAGTGCCTCGCGCTGGGCCGCTGCGCCGATCGTCGCGAAGACGCCGCGCAGCGTCGGCGTGCTGACGCGCGCGGGCGAAACCGGCGAGACCTGCGTCGTGCTCGTCGACGCCAGGCACGACGAGCGCGCGCCGCTCCTCAGGCGCTGCACCTTCGGCATCGTCTGGGCCGAGTCGGCGACGCTGAGCCGCGAAGGCAACGCGCTGGCGCTTGCGGTGCAGCCGATGGACGCGTGGCGCGAGCTCTGGATCTTCACGCGCCACGCCGGCGGCGGCTGGTCGGTGCAGGTGCTGCCGCCAACGACTGCTGCGCCGGGGATCGGCTACGTCGAGTTCGCCGGCTGGGTACCGGGAGGCCGCCAGGTGCTGGTGGCGCGCGAGGCGCGCGGCGAGGGCCGGGTGAAGCGCAGCTTCGAGGTCATCCGCCTCGAGACGCTCGCCACCGAGCGCCAGGCCGGCGATCCGTCGCTGCTTGGCGCGTTCCAGCGCTGGCAGGATCCGGCGTGGAAGCGCGAGACGGTGAGCCTCCGCTGAAGGCCGGAGTTGGGCGGGACAGCGTACCAGGCGCGGCGCGCAGCGATCGAAGCAACTCGGTGGTCAGAGCCAGTTCTCCGGCAGGAGCCGGCCGATCAAGCTCGCCTTGAACTTGCTCCAGAAGCTCGCCTCGGGGTCGTTCTTGTAGACCTTCTGGCGCTCACCGCTGCCCGAGATCCACTCGAGGCCGTCGCCGCCCGGTGCGAGGCGCAGCTGGTACGAGCTGCCTTCGAAGTCGAGCATGTCGAGCACGTCCTCGGCCAGCTCGCCGCTGTCGATCAGGACGCCGATCTCGGTGTTGTAGCGCTCGGAGCGCCCGTCGAGGTTGAGCGAGGTGATGAACAGGCGCGCCCGGTCGACGACGATGATCTTGGCGTGCAGCATTCCCGACGTGTCGCCGAAGCGGCCGAGCCTGCTGCTCTGCCGCGCCAGCGACGGGCTCAGCTCGAACACCTCGATGCCCGCCTGCAGCATGCGAACGACGTAACGCTGGTAGCCACCGTGGACGACGGCCTCGTCGGTGGCGGCGAGCGAATTCGTCAGCACGCGCATGCGAACGCCGCGCTCGCCCAGCATCTCGGCCGTCTCCATGCCGGCCTTGCCGAGCACGAAGTAGGGCGAGATCGCGACCACCTCCTGCTGCGCCGCGCGCGTGAACTCGCCGACGAAGGCGCGGACGGTGCCGGTGCGCTCGGTCACCCGCGTTCCGGCGATCTTGTCGATCGGGTCGGCACGCAGCTCACCATGCGCCGGAACGAGCCGGATGCGGCCGGCGTCGAGATCGGCAGGCACCTTCACGTACGCGGCGTAGCGCGGCGGCACGGTCCGATCCGGAGGCGGCGGCCCGGTCGTCTCCAGCGCCGCGATGAAGGCGGCGCGGCGCGCTTCGCGTGTTGTCGCTCCGGGCTGGACGATCGCCTCGATCGGATAGGAATACTCGCTGTTCCAGTAGATGTCGAACGATGCCGACAGCGCCTGCACGATCGGTCCGGCGGCGAGGATGTCGAGGTCGATGAAGTTGCGCGTCGTCGCGCGCATGAAGTATTCGTCGGCGATGTTGCGGCCGCCGAACACGGCGAGCGCGTTGTCGGCGACGAACATCTTGTTGTGCATGCGGTGGTTGACCCGGCCCAGGTCGTCGAGCGAGCTCGCCAGCTTGAAAGCGAGCGAGCCGCGGTTGCGAACGAACGGGTTGAAGAGCCGCACCTGCGCGTTGTCGAACGCGGCGAGTCCGGCGAGAAGCGTGTCGGCGCCGCTGCTGTGCAGGTCGTCGACGAGGACGCGAACGCGCACGCCGCGCTCGGCCGCGAGGCGCAGCGTCTTCAGCAGGTAGCGTCCGGTCGGGTCGTTCGACCATTCGAAGTACTGCAGGTCGAGCGTCTTCTCGGCGCGCGCCGCGAGCGCGAGCCGGGCCTCCAGCGAAGCGGTTGCCACCGGCAGGAGCTGGAAGCCCGATTCGAGGAAATCCCTCGTTGACGCGACGGCGACGCGCTGCAGCGTCGTCTCGTTGCCGGGAGCGATCGCCAACGTCGGCGGCTCGGCCGGCCGCGGCGGCAGTCCGGCGCAGCCCGCGAGCAGCAACTGCAGCGCGAGCAGCACGCTCGCCCGACGAATCCTTCCGATGATCATGACCGCTCCCGCTCGTCGCTTCGACAGGCCATGACGTTCAAGGTGGCCCGGATTCGACAGCGGAGCGCAGATTTATTTCCCGTGCGCTTCGCCGAACTGCAGCGGGACGCGTGGACGCCGACCCGGGTCCATCGGATACTGCGCCGCGGATCGCGGTCGCCGGGCGTTGCCGGGCGGGCTCGCGTCGCACAGGAAGCATCGATGAAACCGCTCGTTCAGTTCGGCGACAGCAGGCAGAGTGGCGAGGCTTTCCACGCCCGCTACACGCGCGCCGCGACGGCCCTGCGCCATGCCGGACTCGGCCCCGGCGAGGTCGTCGCCCTGATGCTTCGCAACGAGCCCGTCATGCTCGAGCTTATGCTCGCGGCGCGCTGGATCGGCGCGCGCTGGTGCATGGTCAACTGGCACTTCAAGAGCGCCGAGGTGCGCCACATCCTGGCCGACAGCCAGGCGAAGCTGCTCGTCGTCCACGCCGACCTGCTCGGGCAGATCGCGGGCGCCGTCCCACCGGGCGTGCGCGTCTTCGTCGTCGAGCCGCTCGAGTGCACACGCCGTGCCTTTTCGCTCGTGCCGGAATCGCCACCCGACGTCGGCCGAGAGCTGGAACGATGGGACGCGTTTCGCGACGCGGCGACCGGCCCGATCGTGGCGCAGCAGGTGCCGGGAAGCGCGATGGTCTACACCTCGGGAACGACCGGCCTGCCCAAGGGCATCAAGCGCGAGCCCGCGACTCCCGAGCAGCTGGCGCTGATCGCCGAGCGAAGCCGCCGGGTGCTCGGCATCGAGGCCGGAATGCGCGCGCTGATCAGCGCGCCGCTCTACCACTCGGCACCCGTCGCGTATGTCGTCCAGGCGGCGCTGAACGACGCGCATCTCGTCGTCGAGCCGAAATTCGACGCCGAGCGGACGCTGCAACTCATCGAGGCGGAACGCATCACGCACTTGTACCTCGTGCCGACGATGTACGTCAGGCTGCTTCGCCTCGATCCCGAGCGGAAGAAGCGGTACGACCTGAGCTCGGTGAAGTTCGTCGCCTCGACCGGGTCGCCTTGCGCCCCCGGGATCAAGCGGCAGATGATCGACTGGTGGGGCCCGGTCTTTCACGAGACGTACGCGGCCAGCGAGCTCGGCTGGATCTCGCACGTCGACAGCGCCGAGGCGTTGCGCAAGCCGGGGTCGGCGGGCCGCGCGATGCCCGGTGTCGAGCTCAAGGTGCTGTCCACCAAAGGGCAGGAGGTCGCGTCCGGGACTGTCGGCCTGCTCTATGCCCGGGACCCGGCCGTCCCCGAGTTCACCTATGCGAACAATGACGCGGCGCGCCGCGCCATCGAGCTCGACGGCCTGTGGACGCTCGGCGACCTCGGCTATCTCGACGCCGAGGGCTACCTCTATATCGTCGACCGCCGTTCGGACATGGTGATCTCAGGCGGCGTCAACATCTATCCGGCCGAGATCGAAGCCGCGCTGATGTGCATGCCGGGCGTTGCCGACTGCGCCGTCTTCGGCATCCCCGACGACGAGTTCGGCGAGGCGCTCGTCGCCGCGGTCCAGCCGGTCGAGCGGTCCCGTGTCGACGCGGCGCAGGTCCAGGCCTGGGTGCGCGAGCGCCTTGCCGACTACAAGGTTCCGCGCCACGTGGCCTTCCACGAAGAGCTGCCCCGCGAAGAGACCGGCAAGATCTTCAAGCGGAAGCTCCGCGAGCCCTACTGGAAGGGCCGCGAAACGCGCGTCTAGTGTCCTGTCGCGGAAATACGTTTTGCGAT
>DATMGW010000338.1:0-12062 GCA_035555295.1 Caldimonas sp. | reverse complement strand
TCGCGAGCTGGCGATGCAGGCGCAATGCCTGGGCTTCGTCGACAGCGATGCCGGGACGCTCTGGCGCCTGCGCGTCGAGCGGGAGAACCTGCGCACGCCGCCTTTGCGCGAGCGCCTGCAGGCGGCGCTCGCTGAGACCTTGCGCCGGCCGGCGCGGATCGAGATCGAGGCCGGTGTGGCGATCGATTCGCCGGCCGAGCGCCAGTCCGCCGAGCGCCGGCGCCGCCAGGCCGAGGCCGAGAAAGTCATCCACGACGATCCGCTCGTCAAGGCGCTGCTCGCGCAGTACAAGACGGCGCGGATCGTTCCGGGATCGGTGAAGCCGCTATGAAGACCGAGGAGCAGCAGCCATGATGAAAGGTCAACTCGCGGGCCTGATGAAGCAGGCCCAGGCGATGCAGGACAACCTGAAGAAGGCCCAGGAAGAGCTCGGCTCGATCGAGGTCGAAGGGCAATCCGGCGCCGGTCTCGTCAAGGTGACGATGACGTGCAAGCACGACGTCCGACGCGTCGCTATCGACCCGAGCCTGGTCGGCGACGACAAGGAGATGCTCGAGGATCTCGTCGCCGCCGCGTTCAACGACGGCGTGCGCCGCGCCGAGGCCGTGAGCCAGGAGAAGATGGGCAAGCTCACCGCCGGAATGCCTTTGCCCCCGGGCATGAAGTTGCCCTTCTGAATTGGCCGCTGAAGCATCTCTCGAAGGTCTTGTCGAGGCCTTGCGCCGCCTGCCCGGCGTCGGCATCAAGTCGGCGCAGCGCATGGCCTATCACCTGCTGCAACACGACCGCGAGGGCGCCCGGCGCATAGCAGATTCGCTGCAGCAGGCGGTCGCCCGGGTCCGCCACTGTGAGCTCTGCAACACCTTCACCGAGCAGGCGGTGTGCAGCATCTGCCTCGACGCGTCACGCGATCGGCGCCAGCTCGCCGTCGTCGAGACGCCGGCCGACCAGGCCGCGCTCGAGCGGACCGGGAGTTTTCGCGGTTTCTATTTCGTGCTGATGGGGCGGCTCAGCCCGCTCGACGGCATCGGCCCGTCGGAGATCGGTGCGCGCCAGCTGCTCGATCGCGCCACCGACGGCACGGTCGAGGAGGTCATCCTGGCGACCAACTTCACGGCCGAGGGCGAAGCGACGGCGCACGTGCTCGCCGAAGCGCTGCAGTCGCGCGGGGTTCGGGTGACCCGGCTGGCGCGCGGCGTTCCGATCGGCAGCGAGCTCGAGTACGTCGACCTCGGAACGATCGCCCACGCGTTCATCGACCGGCGCTGAGGCGCGCCGCTGACGCGGCAGCACACGATCTCAGTTCTTGGCCAACCGGAGGTGCTTGGTCGTGTGTGCCGTGCTGCTGCCGGCATGCGCCGTGTTCGGCGTCGCCGTGTGCGCGCCGGCGACCTGGTGCGACGGGTGTGCTCCGCGTGCCGTGTGCTGGCTCTGCGTCGGCGCCTTGCGTGTCGCCTGCGCGACGTAGACGACGATGCTTTGCCCCGGCGCGAAGGTCGCCGTGGCGCCGACCTCGTTCCACTGCGCGACCTGCGCCGGGCTGACGCGATAGCGCCGGGCCACCGAGGCGACGCTGTCCTTGCGCCCGGCCCGCAGCGACACCCTGCGCAGGGTCGGCCCGTCGGGCGCCAGGGAGAGCATCGCGTTATCGGCGACGTGGCTCGAGACATCGGCGAGCAGGGCGTTGCCGCGCGGCACGAGCAGCGTCGAGCCGGTCTTGATCAGCATGTGCGCCGGAATGCGGTTGACCTCGCGCATCTGCGCTTCGCTCATTCCGGCCGTCTTCGCCGCCTCCGCGGGCCTCATCGTCTTCGGCGCCGTCCACGCCGTCCACGTCGCGAGCGGGCCGCGATGCTGCGGCAGCTCGCGCACGAAGCGGTTCGCGTTGTCGTAGGGGAGCAGCACCTGCGGCGTTCCGGCGGCGAGGATGACCGGGCGATTCATTTGCGGGTTGAGCGTCTGGAAGTCCTCGAGTGACATGCCGGCAAGCCTGATCGCGACGGCGACGTCCATGTCGTGCTCGATCGGCACGCTCAGGAAATACGGGTGGTTGTGCAACTCGGGCAGGCTCAGTCCGAAGTCCGCCGGCCGGGCGACGATGTTCTTCACCGCCTGCAGCTTGGGCAGGTACCACTGTGTCTCGGCGGGCATGCGCAGGCTTGCGTAGTCGGTCGGCAGGCCGGCCTTCTGGTTCTTCGCGACGGCGCGCTGCACGCTGCCTTCGCCCCAGTTGTAGGCGGCCAGGGCAAGCTGCCAGTCGCCGAACATCGCGTAGAGCTTTTGCAGGTAGTCGAGCGCGGCGCGCGTCGAGGCGAGGACGTCGCGGCGGTCGTCGCGAAAGACGTTCTGCTTGAGCTCGTAGTCGCGGCCCGTCGAGGGAACGAACTGCCACATGCCCGAGGCGCGTGCCACCGACATCGCCTGCGGGTTGAACGCGCTTTCGATGAAGGGCAGCAGCGCCAGCTCGGTCGGCATGTGCCGCCGGTCGAGCTCCTCGACGATGTGGAAGAGATAGCGGCTGCCGCGCTCGGTCATGCGCGCGACGTAGTCGGGCCGCGTCGCGTACCAGCGTTCGCGGTCGCGCACGAGCTCGTTGTCGAGGTCGGGCATCGCGAAGCCCTGGCGCACGCGCGCCCAGAGGTCGACGCGGGCGCTGCGGTCGTCGATGTCGATGCGGACGTCGGGCCGGACCGGGTCGAGCGGCACCGGCGCGGCGACGTCCTCGTCGGGCGCCGAGGCGGCCGCGGCAACGCTCTGCGCCGCCGCTTCGTCGAGGGACTTGCCCGCGCCCTCAGCGACGGCCGGCACCGACGCGGCAGCGAGCGGTGCAGACGGCGGCGCGGAAGGGAGCGAAAGAGGTGCCGACACGCAGCCGGCGAGAAGGAGGAAGGGACACGCGAGCGACGCGAAGCGTTGCGCGATGGCGGGAAATCGCGCTCGCTGTTCTGTCGTCATCGGAACTCGTTCTTCCAGACTCGAATCGCCGCGAGCACCTCGCTGCCGCTGCGCCCGCTCGCCCCGTGCGCGACCGCCGCGTCGGCCACGGCCGGCTCGGCACAGCGCAGGAACGGATTGATGCGGCGCTCCCGGCCGATCGGCGCCGGCACGGTCGGCTTGCCCTGGGCGCGCAGCGCCTTGCAGGTATCGATGTGCTTCGTGATCTCGGTGTTGCACGGCTCGACCGCGTGCGCGAACCGCAGATTGGCGAGCGTGTATTCGTTGCCACAGCAGACGCGGGTGGCATCGGGAAGCGCGGCGAGCTTGGTCAACGAGGCGTGCATCTGTGCCGGCGTGCCTTCGAAGAGCTTGCCGCAACCGGCCGAGAACATCGTATCGCCACAGAAGACGATCGGCTCGCCGGCACCTTCGCGATTGAAGAAAGCGATGTGACCGGCGGTATGTCCGGGAACGTCGATGACCTCGAAGCGCAGTCCCATCGCCTCGACGACGTCGCCTTCGACGTGCCCCTCGCAGGGCTGCGGCACGCGCTCGTGCGCCGGCCCGAAGACCGGCCCGTCGAGGCGCTCGCGCAAGGCGTCGACGCCGCCGACACGATCGGCGTGATGGTGGGTCACTAGAATGGCCGCCAGCGCGAGCCGCTTGGCATCGAGCGCGGCCTCGACCGGCCCCGCCTCGCCCGGATCGACGACGATGGCGCTGCGACCGTCGTCGATCATCCAGATGTAGTTGTCGCTGAAGGCGGGTACTGCGGTCAGGTTCATGACGGAAAGCGCCATCATACAGTTGCCCCAGTGGCTGAAGACCCCGGCCGGGGAGTACCTGCTCGCCTGGGAACAGCGCCATCTCGACCAGGCCGTCGCCGATGTGTTCGGCTTCCACGCCTTGCAACTGGGGCTGCCCGAGCTCGCCGCGCTGCGGACGAATCGAATGCCGCATCGCTGGCTCGCGGTCGAAGCTGCGCCGTCGGCCGCGCCGATCGCGGACGAAAGCGTCGACGCGACGTCGCCGGCGCGTCCCGGGCCCACCGCTCCGACGCTGCATTGCAACTTCGACGCGCTTCCCTTCGACGCCGCCAGCCTCGATCTCGTCGTCCTGCCGCACTCGCTCGAACTGGCACGCGATCCGCACCTGGCCTTGCGCGAGGTAGAGCGCGTGCTCGTTCCCGAGGGCCGGGTGCTGATCCTGGGCTTCAATCCGGCGAGCCTGTGGGGAACGCGGCAACGACTGGGGCGGATGCGGCGGCGCCTCGGTCTCGGCAGCGAGCACGATCTCTTCCTGCCGCGCGCCGGCGAGTTCATCGGCTACCGGCGCCTGCGCGACTGGCTGCGACTGCTCGGCTTCGAGGTCGAGTCGGGACGCTTCGGCTGCTATATCCCGCCGGTGACGTCGGCGAAATGGCTGGCCCGCTTCGGCTGGATGGAGCGGGCCGGCGACCGCTGGTGGCCGCCCTTTGGGGCGCTCTACTACATCGTCGCCGTCAAGCGCGTGCGCGGCATGCGCCTGGTCGGCATGGTCCGCACGGAGGCGCGGCCGAACGCCGTGACGGCGCCGGCGCCGGTCGCCGCGACGCAGCGCCGCGCCGAGCTTGAAATGCACGGCGACGACCGTTGACGCAGGACCGCCAACGATGAAATGGATCGCCTACACCGACGGGGCGTGCGCTCCGACCAATCCCGGGCCGGCCGGCTGGGGTGCCGTGCTCATCGCGCCCGGGACGAAAGCCGAGAGCGATCACTTCGGCTTCATCGGCCTGGGAACGAACCAGATCGCCGAGCTGACGGCGGCGTTCGAAGGCCTGAGCCGGGTGCCCGTCGGTGCCGAGGTCGAGCTCGTCTCGGACAGCCAGTACGTGTTGAAGGGCCTGACGGAATGGCGCGCCGGCTGGGAGCGCAAGGGCTGGCGCAACTCGAAGGGCGAGCCGGTCGCCAACCTGGCGCTGTGGAAGCAGCTCTATGCCGCGGCCGACGCGCGCCGCGTCAGCGTGCGCTGGGTGCGCGGCCACAACGGCGATCGCTGCAACGAAAAGGCCGACGCTCTCGCCAACCGGGCGCTGGCGCTGAAGACGAAGAGCGATTCCTGAACCCGAGCGCGCGAGGCGCTCGGCGACATCAGGCGAGGCTGCGCTCGACCTCGAGCAGCTGGAAGCGCGCCAGCGCGAGGTTGGTGCGGTGCTTCTCGAGCAGGGCGACGATGAACAGATCGGCGTGTCTTTGCAGGGCGCGGATCAGGACGTGGCGCGCTCCGGCGGTGGTGATCACTTCGTCGACCGAGTCCGGCAGGCCCATGCTGCGGGCCGACTCGCGATGCGCGCGCAGGACCTGCGCCGCGGCCGCTGCCGCGAGCTCCATGTCGAGTTGATCGTCGCGCGCTTCGTGGGCGAGCACGAAGCCGGTCGCGCCGTCGACGAGCGCGCAGCCGAGCAGTCCGTCGAGCTTGAGGAGGCCGGCGAGCGCCTGGCGGCCACGCGACGCGTCGAGCACGCCGCGCATTACCTGCGGCGTGCCTGCAACGGCGTTCGTCGTTTGCGCCGCCGCCGCGCCTGCCGACTTCGCCGGAGCCGCGGTCGAAGCGCCGATCTCGCCGACCTTGATCGGGAAATCGCTCGTGCCGAGCATCGGCGAGACGGCCGACGGATCCCAGCCCGGCTGCAGCTTGGCTTCGTTCCAGACGCCGAGCATTGCGTTCCACACCGAAGACGCCCCGGTCATCGGCTCGCTGACGATGTGCACGTGCAACCGCTCGGGCCAGACAATGGCGCTGACTTTATTGTTGATCCAGGTCGCGTTCGGCGGCAACTGGAAGAGCAGGTGCGGGCAGCGCCAGGTCGGCAGGCTGGTCGCCTGGCGCAGCGAGGAGAGCAGCGCGTCGATCGCGTGCGGCTGCATCGGCCCGATGATGACCGCCGTCATCTGGCTGCGCTCCATCAGGGCGACCGGGATCTCGGCGTTCTCGGGCCCCGGCGCGCGGACGTCGGCGTGGAAGATGCGCAAGGTGTCTTCCTGGCGGCGCACCAGCGTCGTCCGCTCGATCATCGCGATCGTTCGCAAGGTCGTCTTCTCGCGCAGGTGCAGCCGCTCGATCGGTCGGCCGCCGGCATCGGACAGGGCTTTGACGACCGAGGACGCCCAGACGCCCACCGGGTCGAGCAGCGTGATCATCGACGAGGCGGTCTCGAGATCGGCGCGGGTCGCAGCGAAGTGCTCGCGGATCGCCTGCGCCGGAGAGCCGATGACGACCAGATCGCTCAAGTGGCGATCGATGATCTGGCCGCGGTCGTTGACCTCGGTGGCGATGCTTTCCATGATCGCCGTCGCCGCGAATCCGTGCGAGTCGGGCTGGGTGTCGTCGAAGTCGCGCGACTTCGTCTTGTTGTCGCGCGCCGGCCCCAGGTCTCCGAACAGCGATGTCAGCATGAACGCTCCTGCGCCATGCCAGAAAAGCGGCGCGGCTCCATCGCGGCGAGTCTAGGCGTTACGCCTTCGTACGATTGGTTACAAGGATACGCGGCTTCGGCAGGCCGATGGCCGGTGCCTCGCCCGCTTCATGCCCCGGCGCGAAAGAAGCGCAGCGGCGACGTGCCAACCGAACGCCGAACCATCGCGGCGAAAGCGCTCGGGCTGGCGTAACCGAGCTCGGCGGCGATCGCCGCCATCGGCAGGCGCCGGGCCGCCAGGGGCACGGCGCGGGCGAGCAGGACCTGCTCGCGCCAGCGAACGAAGGTCGTGCCGAGCTCGCTGCGAAAGAGCCGCGCGATCGTGCGCGCGCTCGCGCCGGCGCCGGCGGCCCAGGCGTCGAGCGAGGCGTGCCGCGAAGGATCGTCGAGCATTGCTTCGCAAAGGCGGCGCAGACGCTTTTCCGCGGGCAAGGCGATGCCGAGCGGCACCTGCGGAGCGCGCCGCAACTCGTCGATGAACAGGGCGGCGATGCGCTTTTCGCGCTGCAGCGTTTCGTGGTCGAGCGCGCCTTGCGCCGCATCGGGTCGGGCGTCGAGCTCCAGGGCGAGGGCGAGCAGCAGGCGCGAGGCGTCGAGGACGCGGCATTGGCGCCAGCGCGCTGCCTCGGCCGCGCTCGCCGCGAGGCCCGAGCCGCGCCGCCCGGACGCGACGTAGAGCGTGAGCAGATCGGCGTCCTCGACGACCGTCACCGCATGCTCGACGCCGGGCGGGATCCAGAGCGCCCGCGACGGCGGGACGATCGTCGTGCCGTGCGGCATCGTCACGCGGACGACGCCGGTCGTCGAGATGGCGACCTGTCCCCACGGGTGGGCGTGCGGCACGACGCGCGTCGCCGCGAGCAGATGCTGGCGCTTGGCGCGCACCGGGCGGGCACGATCGGGGCGAAACAGATGCGGCGTCAGCGGGCCGATCGAGGGGCGAGTCGTCATTGGCGGGATCGCGACATAATTTGGCTTCCTATCGTAATCCAGACGCCGCTCTCCCGGCTACGATGGCACCCTCGAGACCCCTGTCATGTCCGCCGCAGCCCTGCCCACCGACGCGCCGACGCCGCTTCGCCGCGACGCGGCGGTCATCGGGCTGGTCGGCCTGGCGCACTGCATCAGCCACTTCAGCCAGCTCCTTCTGCCGCCGCTCTTTCCCTGGCTGAAGGATGCGTTCAACCTCAACTTCACAGAGCTCGGCGCGCTCCTGACGATCTTCTTCGTCGTTTCGTGCGCAGTGCAGGCGCTCTCCGGCTTCGTCGTCGATCGCTTCGGGCCGCGCCCCATCCTCTTCGGCGGCCTCGCCTTGCTGGCGCTGGCCGCTTTCGGTTTCGCCGCGAGCACGAGCTATGCGATGCTCGCCGCCTGGGCCGTCGTTGCCGGCACCGGCAACGGCGTCTTCCACCCGGTCGACTACACGCTGCTCAACCGCAAGGTCCATCCGTCGCGGCTCGGCCACGCGTACAGCGTCCACGGCATCACCGGCAGCCTCGGCTGGGCGCTCGCGCCGGCGATGATGGTCTCGATCACGCTCGCCTTCGACTGGCACGTCGCCCTCGCGTCGGCCGGGGCGCTCGTCCTGGTCGTCATCGGCGTTCTCTGGCTGAACCGGCGGCACCTGACGATCGAGATGAAAATCGCGGCCCGCCCCGAAGGGCCGACGCCGGCACACGTGCCGGGTGACGGAAGCTTCGCCTTTCTCGCGATTCCGGCCGTCTGGATGTGCTTCGCCTTTTTCTTTCTCTACGCCGTCGTCATTAGCGGCGTGCAGGCCTTCGCGCCCGAAGCGGCGCGCCAGCTCCACGATGTGCCGACGCGCTGGGCTGCGATGTGCCTGACCTTCTACATGATCGCGAGCGCGGGCGGCATGGTGCTCGGCGGCTTTCTCGCCGTCGACCCGTCGCGCTGCGAGAGGATCGTCGGTGTCGGCTTCGGCATCGCCGCAGTGTTCGCGCTGACGATCGGTTTCGCGCCGCTCGCGCCGATGGCGGTACCCGCGCTGTTCGTCCTGATGGGCGTCGCGGCCGGGATCGCCGCGCCTTCGCGCGACCTCATCGTCAAGCGCGCCGCGCCCCCGAATGCGACGGGGCGCGTCTATGGCGTCGTCTACTCCGGGCTCGACATCGGCCAGGCTGCCGCACCGCTCGTCTTCGGCCCGCTGATGGACATGCATCGGCCCGCCGACGTGTGGCTCGGCATCGCGATCGTCCAGTGCTTGCTCATCGCCAGCGCATTCAACGTGCGACGCGTGCGGCGGACCGCGCTGGCGCCCGCGCCGGCCTGATCGACTCCGCCCGAAGCAGCGCGTCGCGTCGGCCTCGAAGCTGCTCTCATGGCGATGCGCCCGGGCCTTGCGCGTCGAGGATCCCGCGCAAATAGCCGATCGCGAAAGCGGCCGCCCCTGGCCCGTCGGGGACGTAGTCGAACGGTTCGACGCTGACGGTGCCGGCGTAGCCGTTGCGCGTGAGCGCCGCGAGGATCGGACCGAAGCGCATCGGCCCCTGGCCCGGAGCACGCCGGTTCGGCTCGTTGACCTGGATGTGCGCGATCAGTCCCGTCGGCAACCATTCGTCGAGCAGCTCGGCAACGCTGCGGCGCTCGGCGTTTCCCGCGGCGCTGCAATCGATCATCGTGCGCAGGCCGGGTCGGTCGATCTCGCGGACCAGCGCGACCGCCTCGGCCACCGTGTTGACGAGATCCGTCTCCTGAGGCGCGAGCGGCTCGATGCAGTAGACGACGTCGTGTCGCGCTGCTACTTCGGCAGCCTCGGCGAGAAAGTCGCGCAGGCGCTCGCGCGCCACGGCATGCGTCTCGCCGGGAGCGACCTGCCGCTGTTTCGGCGATCCGTGCACGAGGACGCTTCCGCCCAGCTCGGCGCACAGCCCGATCAGCCGGGTCACGACCTCGAGCGTGCGGCGCCGCACCGCGGCATCGGGAGCGGTGACCGAGAGGCCCGCCGGCTTGACGAGCAGCCAGTGCAGCCCGGTCACGGACAGGCCCGCCGCCTCGACGACGCCGCGCAGGCGTCGTGCTTCCGCGGCAGCGATGCGTTCGGGCGCCTCGGCCAGCGTGAACGGAGCGATCTCGAGGCCGTCGTAGCCGAGCCGTGCCGCGAGCTCGCACTGGTCCTCGAACGGCAGTGTGCCGAGGACTTCGTTGCACAGCGACAGTTTCACGAACGCATCTTAGGCGCGGCGGGCGAAGACGGCGCCGATGCGGCGCACCGCGGCGCCCCTCACGTCGCGCACCGCGGCCTTGAAGGCAGGGACGTAGAGCAGCATCGTGAAGATGGTGACGGTCGCCAGAGCCAGCGAGATCGGCCGCGTGAAGAACGGTGCCAGGCTGCCGTCGGACAGCACCAGCCCGCGCCGCAGGCTCTTGTCGAGCAGCGGACCGAGGACCATGCCGAGAACGAACGGCGCCATCTGATAGCCGCCGCGGCGCAGGAAGTACGCGCCGATGCCGATCGCCACCATCGCGTAGACGTCGAACAGGCGCGATGCGCTCGCGAACGCGCCGACCGTGCAGAGCAGGAAGATCACGGGCATCAGGACCGTGTGCCGGATGCGCAGCACGATCAGCAGCGGCCGGACCAGGAAGAGACCGAAGATGAGGATGCTCAGGGTCGCGAACGACGTCATCGCGACCACCTCGTAGACGAAGTGCGGGTGCGAGATCATCAGCATCGGCCCGGGCTGGATGCCGTGGATGATCATCGCCGCGAGCAGCACCGCCGAAGGTGCCGAGCCGGGGATGCCGAGCGCCAGTGCCGGGATGATGTGGCCAGGCACCGACGCCATGTCGCCGGTCTCGGCAGCCATCAGGCCGTCGATCGACCCCTTGCCGAACAGCTCCTTCTCGCGCGTCGTCGCCTTCGCCGCCGCGTACGACATCCAGGCGCCCGAGTCCTCGCCGACGCCGGGCAGCAGACCCGTCAGCACGCCGATCACCCCGGAGCGCAGGACGGTGCGCCAGTACTGGAACACCTCGCGAAAGCGCGGCAGCACCGAATCCTTCAGATCGACGAGCTTCTTCTCCATCGGGTCGCCGAGCGATGTCAGCACCTCGGCCAGGCCGAACGCGCCGACGAGCGCGGGGATCAGCGAAATGCCGCCCGAGAGATCGTCCCAGCCGAAGGTGAAGCGGTTGTATGCGTAGATGCCCTCCTGGCCGACCTGGGCGAGGAAGAGTCCCAACGCGCCCATCAGCCAGCCCTTGATCGGATCGTCGCCGACGATCGAGCCAGAGATGGTCACGCCGAAGAGGGCGAGCCAGAAGAACTCGAAGGCGCCGAAGGACAGCGCCACCTCGGCCAGCGACGGCGTGAAGGTGGCGAGGCACAGGACGCCGAACAGCGTGCCGCAGAAAGCGCCCGAGGTCGCGATGCCGATCGCCCGGCCCGCCTCGCCGCGCTGCGCCAGCGCGTAGCCGTCGGCGCACGAGGCAGCGTTGGCGGCGGTGCCCGGGATGTTGAGCAGGATCGCCGTTCGCGAGCCGCCATAGAGGGCGCCGACGTAGGAACAGATGAGGGCCAGGATCGCGTCGTTGGCGGGCAGCTTGATCGTGATCGTCGTCAGCAAGGCGATCACGAGCGTCGCCGAGAGACCCGGCAGGATGCCGACGATGATGCCGAGGAGCGCTCCTCCCAGGCCGAGCGCGATCGAGGTCGGATTGAGGAAGCCCAGGTACGCGTGACCGAGGTCGACGAGGCCGCTCAGCATGGCCGTCAGGGCAGGCGCACCAGGAACAGCTCCTGGAACACGTAGGTGATGATGACGCCCGAGCCCAGGCCGACGGCGAGAGCGAAGGCGATTTCGCGCAGGGTCGGTCGAGGCCGACCGGCGGCGGCGCGCTGCGGCGCCTGCAGGACGAGGATCGACGCCGTGACGTAGAGCGTCGAGGCGATCCAGAACGGAATGCCGTGCCCGACCAGGCCGACCGTGAAGACGAGGACGAGCCCGATCACCCAGGCGAGCCGCCGCACCAGCCCCGGAGCGACGACGAACCCGGGCGCGTCGCGGCCGCCGAGCCGCCAGCTGCGCACTCCGAGCACGCTGCCGAGGATGGTGATCGCAATGCCGAGCAACCCCGGCAGCAGTCCCGGGACCGTGTACTTGTTGATCCCCTGCTGCTCGAGGCGATCCATGGTGATCGAGCCGACGAAGACGGTGATCCCGAACGCCACCCAGGCGCACGCCGCCCGCAGGTCGATCCCGGCCTGCGCCCGTGCCCCGTCCGGCGTCGCGTCGACGGTGTCGTCGGCCGTCATCGCTTCTTCACGAGGACCGCCGCCTCAGGGCTTCGGGATGCCGACCGTGTCCGGGGAGACCTTGGCCTTGCCGCTGCCGAACAGGAGCCAGGCGTTCGCCTGGACCGCCGGGAAAACGGCCTTCTGCGCCGCTTCGCCGAACGACGGTGCGAACAGTGCACCGCGGCTCGCCGCGTACTTCTTGATCGCCTCGTTGCTGGCGATGTTCTCGGCCCAGACCTTCTCGAGCGTCTTCACGACCACGTCGGGAACGCCCTTGGGAACGAAGATGCCGAAATAGTTCGCCGGCGCCAAGAAACCCGGCAGCGTGTTCGAGAGCGGCGGGATGACGCCGTAGCCCTCGAGGTCGAGCGGCTTGTCGCTCACCGTCGCGAGCGGGCGCAGGCGCTTGCC
>DATMGW010000337.1:0-7187 GCA_035555295.1 Caldimonas sp. | reverse complement strand
TCGGTGCCGATGGCCTTCGTCGCCGCGCTCGCCCTCGCGCTCGCCTTCGGCCTCGTCAACGGCTGGCTGATCGCCTATGCAGAAGTCCCGTCGCTCTTCACGACGCTGGCGTCGGGCCTCTTTCTCGCAGGGCTCGGGCAGGTCGCGTTCTTTCGCCTCGACATCGTGCAATGGAGCCCGCAGCTCGACGACCTGTCGTGGGTCGGGCGCGGCACGCTGCTCGGCGTGCCGATGCCGGTGATCATGTTCGCCGCGGTGGCCGCCTGCGTCTCGTTCTTCCTGCGCCGCACGCGCCTGGGCACCTACATCTACGCGATCGGCGACAACCCGTTCGGCGCGCGGGTCACCGGCATCCCGACGCGGCCGGTGATCGTGCTCCAGTACGTGCTCGCGGCGCTGATCGGTGCCTTCGCAGGCATGGTGATGGCCGCATCGGTCAACAGCATGCCGACGCGGATCTACAACTCGACCCTGATCTACGACGTGATCCTCGTCGTCGTGCTCGGCGGCATCGGCCTGTCGGGCGGGCGCGGCGGCGTCGTCAATGTCGTGATCGGCACGCTCCTGATCGGCACGCTGCTCAACGGCATGACGATCCTCGATGTCTCTTACTCGGCGCAGAACCTGGTCAAGGGCGTGATCCTGCTGATCGCGATCCTGATCGACTCGTTCCTCAATCCGCGCAACGAGGAAACCGCGCAGCAGGGAGACATCTGAAGACGACGGCGATCCGGAAACCCCGACGGCGGCCCCGGCCGCTCCCTTTCACGACGTTCACACAGCAGGAGACATGCATGAAATCGAATCCCCTCAGCACTCGATCCGGCGCCGCGCTCGCGGCCTTGACGCTGCTCGGCGGCCTGACGGCCGGCCAGCTCGCGTTCGCCCAGGGCAAGGGCATCGACGAGCCGTTCCGCGATGCCTATCACAAGACGCTCGCCGGCAAGACCGTCGCCTACGTGCCGGTCGCGCTCGGCTTCGATCTCGCGCAAGGCTGGCTCGAGGGCCTGAAGAAGGAGCTCGAGCCGCTCGGCGTGAAGATCGTCGTGCGCGATCCGAACTGGAGCACCAACGCCGGTGCCCAGGCCGTGACGACGCTGATCAGCGAGAAGCCCGACGTCATGGTCGTTCACAACCCCGACGTGCAGACCTACGCCAAGCTGCTGCAGAAGGCCGAAGGAGAAGGCATCCAGGTCGTGCAGATCAACATGCGCTCGGCCTATCCGTCGGTCGTCTACGTCGGCGCCGACTGGGTCGAGGTCGGCGAGAAGGCGACGACCGCCGTCGTCAACGCCTGCAAGGGCAAGTCGAACAAGATCGCCGTCGTGCAGGGCGCGCTCTCGGCCGCCGCAAGCGCCTACACCCTGAAGGGCGTCGAGAACGTGCTCGCGAAGAACCCCGACATCAAGGTCGTCTCGAGCCAGGCCGCCGACTGGGACGCCGCCAAGGCCAAGGGCATCACGCAGACCGTGCTCAAGCAGCACCCCGATCTGTGCGGCATCGTCGGCTTCTGGGACGGCATGGATTCGGGCACCGCCGCGGCGATCAAGGAAGCGGGCCTGACCGGCAAGGTCTTCCTTGCCACTTCGGGCGGCGGCGAGCAGAAGGGCGCCTGCGAGCAGGTGAAATCGGGCGCGTTCGACCTCGACCTCAGCTACGACGTGCCGACGCAGGCGAGCAACATGGCCGCATCGATCAAGTGGCTGCTGCAGAACAAGGGCAAGACCGCCAACGAGAAGGGATCGATCTACACGACGCTGATCCCGATCACGAAGGCCAACGCCGGCGTCGAAGGGACCTGCTGGAAACTGGGCAAGAGCTGAGTGCAGCGCGCTGAACCGATCGGTCCGGCGCGCGTCGCCGAACGCTGGACCGACACGCTGACCCGCTGGCGCTACACCTGGCTGCCGGACCACGCGCTCGGCGAGATCCTCGCCAAGCGCTGGATGGAGACCGCGATCCCGGTGATCGTGCTGCTGCTCGTTGCCTTCGCGCTGTCGGAGGCGATCCCCAACTTCCTGTCGCCGGCAGCACTCGCCGATACCGGCCGGCAGGCCGGCGAGATCGGCTTCATCGTCCTCGGCATGGCGCTGGTGATGATCGTCGGCGGCATCGACCTCTCGGTCGGGTCGATGTTCGCCCTGACGAACTTCTGCGCGCTCTACCTGATGCACGTGCTGAAGTGGGCGGTCGCGCCGGCGGTCATCGTGACCTTGCTGTGCGGCGCGGCGCTCGGCGCGGTCAACGGCGTCCTGATCGGCTACTTTCGCCTCCGCGCGTTCCTGACGACGCTGATCACGCTGATCATCTACCGTGCCTTGTACGACCTGCTGACCGCCGACTACGCGACTGCAATCGCCGGCGGCCTGCCCGATTCGCAGGCCTGGGACTTCATCGGCAACGGCGACTGGCTCGGCGTTCCGACCGTCGTCTACGTCTATGCCGCAGTCGCGATCTTCGGCCACATCTTCCTGACGCGGCTGCGCCCCGGCTGGCACATCACGGCGATCGGCGGCTCGCGCCGCTCGGCCTACAACACCGGCATCGCGGTGCGCCGCACGGTCGCCTTGTGCTACGTCGCGAGCGGCGTGCTGACGGCGCTGGGCGGCATCTTCTTCGCGTCGCGCCTGGCGACCGCCGGCGGCGACATCGGCGTCAGCCTCGAGATCACGGTGCTCACCGCCGCAGTGCTCGGCGGCATCAGCCTGGGCGGCGGCAAGGGTTCGGTGATGAAGGCGCTGGTCGGAACGCTGATCGTGCTGCTCATCATCAACGGGCTGACGACGCTGTCGCTGCACGGCGGCTACAACCGCATGGTGCTCGCCGGCATCCTGCTGCTCGCCGCGGTGATCGACATCCGCTGGCTGAAAAACCGGCACCGCATCGTCAACAAGGTCTACGTCAGCCCGACCTACCACGGCATGCCGCCGCTGCCGTCGACCGCGCCCGACTGCGGCACCGCGTGGGCGCTGAACGACCGGCTGCGGCCGGCGACGCCGATCGGCCTGGGCCGCATCGAAGGCCCCGAAGACGTCATCCTCGACCGCAACGACAACCTCTACGCCGGCTCGCGGCACGGCGACATCATCCGCTTCTTCGCCCCCGACTACGAGCGTATGGAGGTCTTTGCGCATATCGGCGGCACGCCGCTCGGGATGGCCTTCGACCGCCACGACAACCTGTATGTCTGCATCGGCGGCATGGGCCTGTATCGGGTCACGCCCGAGCGCAAGGTCGAGAAGGCGACCGACGAGACGAACCGCAGCTACTCGTCGATCAACGACGACAGCCGGCTGCGCCTGGCCGACGACCTCGACATCACCGACGACGGCCGCATCTTCTTCTCCGAGGCGACGGTGCGCTTCGAGATGCACGAGTGGGCGACCGACGGGCTCGAGGCGCGCGGCAACGGTCGCATCATCTGCTTCGACACCAATACCGGCAAGACGCACACCGTCATCCGCGACCTGAAGTTTCCGAACGGCGTCTGCATCGCGAGCGACAAGCAGTCGTTCCTGTTCGCCGAGACGTGGGGCTGCAGCGTCAAGCGCCACTGGTTCGACGGCCCGAAGAAGGGCAAGACCGAGATCGTCCTCGAGAACCTGCCGGGCTTTCCCGACAACATCAACAACTCGTCGGACGGCAACTACTGGATGTCGCTGGTCGGCATGCGCTGCCCGGCGCTCGACCTGGCGTGGAAGATGCCGGGCTTTCGCAAGCGCATGGCCAAGCGCGTGGCGCGCGACGAGTGGCTGTTCCCGAACATCAACACCGGCTGCGTGCTGAAGTTCAACGAGCAGGGCGAGGTGCTCGAGACGATGTGGGACCTGGGCGGCCAGAACCACCCGATGATCACCTCGATGCGCGAGCACCGCGGCTACCTGTATCTCGGCGGCATCATGAACAACCGGGTCGGCCGGCTCGAGCTCGAGGGCGCCGACCCCGACTTCGTCCAGTACGACCGGCGCTGGGGCAAGGCCGCATGATCGACGCGCTCCTAGACTGGAGAGACCGCCTGCTCGGCCGCGGCGACGCATCGATCACGGTGCCGATGTTCGACGGCGCGCTGAAGTCGAACAACATCCTCGAAGAGGCGCCGGCGTTCGTAGCGCTCGAAGCGCCCGAGGACCTCGCGACCGACGGGCGCTCGCTCTACGTCGCCGACGGCGTCACCGTGCTGTGCTACGACGTCCCGGCCGAAGGCGGCGAGCAGCGGAGCCCGACCGAGGTGCAGCGCTTCGACCGCCCCGTCAGCGCCCTCGCCTGCCTGCCCTCAGGCGGCCTCGCGGTCGCGCTCGACGGGCGCGAGGTCCGCATCGTCGGCGGCGCACACGACGGCCGCCGCTGGGACGCGGTGGGCGGAACCAAGCTGAACGCCGTCAACGCGATCAGCGTGACGCCCGACGGCCGGCTGCTCGTCACCGACGGTTCGCTCGAGCATCCGGTCGACCACTGGCGGCACGACCTGATGGGTCTGGGCCGCAGCGGCCGGCTGTTCGAGCTGAACCCGGCGGACGGCGGGGCACGCGTGCTTGCGACCGGGCTGGCGCACGCGTTCGGCGCCTGCGCGGCCGGCGCCGAGGTCTGGGTGAGCGAAAGCTGGTCACACCGCGTTCGCGCCTACGCCGGCGGCAAGCTTGGCCGCGCCGTCACCGATTCGCTGCCCGGCTATCCGTCGCGGATCTCGCCGGCCGAAGGCGGGGGCTTCTGGCTGACCTGCTTCGCCCTGCGTACCCAGCTGGTCGAGTTCGTGCTGCGCGAGCATGCGTACCGCAAGCGCATGCTCGCCGAGATCGAGCCGCAGTACTGGATCGCGCCGGCGCTCAACTCCGGCAATACCTTCCTCGAGCCGATGCAGGGGGCGCAGCTGAAGATGATGGGCGTCGTCAAGCCGTGGGCGCCGCCGCGATCGTACGGGCTGGTGATCCGCCTGACCGACAAGGGTCTGGTGCGCTATTCGCTGCACAGCCGCTTCGACGGCAAGCATCACGGCGTCGTCTCCGCGGTCGAGTGCCAGGGCGACCTGTTCGTGCTCGCCAAGGGCTGCCGCCGCATCCTGCGCCTGTCGGTCGCGGGCGCGGAGCGGAAACTGCAGACATGAGCGGGAACCTGCCCGCCACCGTGCCGATCCTCGAGCTGCGCCAGGCGACGAAGAAATATGCCGGCGTGCCGGCGATCGATTCGGTCGACTTCGAGCTGCGCACCGGCGAGATCCACGCCATCGTCGGCGAGAACGGCGCCGGCAAGTCGACCCTGACGAAGGTGATGGCCGGAGTCGTCACCCTGACCTCGGGGCAGATGCTGGTCGAAGGCCGCGAGGTCGATCCGCGCACGCCGAACGAGGCGCTGCAGCTCGGCGTCGCGATGGTGTTCCAGGAGACGAGCCTGGTGCCGACGATGACGGTCGCGCAGAACCTCTACCTGGGCCAGGAGAAGTACTTCAACCGCCTGCGCGGCATCTACATCGCGGCGCAGCAGTTCCTGCAGTCGCTGCAGTTCGACGTCGACCCGACGGCGGTGGTCAGCCTGCTCGGCGCGGCCAAGAAGCAGATGGTCGAGATCGCTCGCGCCGTCCTGCACAACGCCAAGGTCATCATCTTCGACGAGCCGACCGCGAGCCTGACGCCCGAGGAGAAGAAGTACTTCTTCGACCTCGTCTACAACCTGAAGGCGCGCGGCGTCTCGGTGATCTTCATCTCGCACGCGCTCGAGGAGGCGCTGCTCGTCTCCGACCGGATCACGATCCTGCGCGACGGCAAGCACGTCGTCACCGACGACAAGGCGAATTTCGACCGCGCCCGCATCGTCCAGGCGATGGTCGGCCGCGACCTGTCGCAGACGCTCTACGGCCAGCGCAAGACGACGGTGCGGCCGCAGGGCAAGCGCGTGCTCTCGGTGCAGAACCTGCGCATGGCGGCGATGGTCAAGAACAACTCGCTGTCGGTCTTCGCCGGGCAGATCACCGGCGTGTTCGGCCTCGTCGGCTCCGGGCGCACCGAGACCTTCAAGGTCGTCGCCGGAGTCATCAAGCGCGACTTCATGCACGGCGGCGAGGTGCTGCTGAACGATCGCCCGGTGCGCTATTTCGTGCCCGCCTCGGCGGTGCGCGACGGCATCGTCTACGTCACCGAGGACCGCAAGATCGAGGGCTTCTTCGAGACCCAGTCGATCGCCGGCAACCTCTACCTGGGCCTGCTCGCCAAGCTGCGCGGGCAGCGCACGCTGATATCGAAGAAGGAAGCCTCCGACGTCGGCATGCACTGGATCAAGCGCCTGGCGATCCGCGCGATCGGCCAGGACGTGAAGGCGATCGAGCTGTCGGGCGGCAACCAGCAGAAGCTCGTGATCGCGAAGTCGCTGATCCAGGAGCCCGAGCTGATCATCTTCGACGAGCCGACCCGCGGCGTCGACGTCGGCGCGATCACCGAGATCCACCAGCTGATCAACCGCCTCGCCGACGAGGGCAAGGCGGTGGTCGTGATCTCGTCGTACCTGCCGGAGATCATGGCGCTGTCGGACCGGATCCTGGTGCAGCGCATGGGCAAGGTCGTCGAGGAGTACTCTGCCCTCGAGGCGACCGAGGAGAAGATCATGTACGCGGCGATTCACTGAGGCGTTCCGGCGATGGCCACTGCTCCCGCGGGCGCCCCGGCGCCGATCGATTTCTACTTCGACTTCCTCTCCAGCTACGGCTACGCCGCGAGCCTGCGCATCGAGGCGATCGCCGGGCGCCACGGCCGCGAGGTGCGCTGGCACATCATGCTGCTCGGCGTCGCGGTGATGAAGGTGATGGGGCTCAAGCCCCTGCTCGAGACGCCGCTGAAGGGCGACTACGTGCGGCGCGACTTCGCCCGCTACGAGCGTCGCCACGGCCTCGAGCTCGCGCGCACGCTCAGCGACCCGATGATGGATCCGCGCCCGGCGGCGCGCGCCTTCTGCTGGGTCAAGCGCCATCACGCCGGCCGCGAGGGCGCCTTCGCGCACGCGCTGTTCGACCGCTACTGGCGCCTCGGCCGCGACCTCTCGCAGCCTGAGGAGATCGGCGCGCTCGCCGCTCCGCTCGGCCTCGACGAAGCCGCGCTGCGCCAGGGCATCGACAGCGACGAGGCGCGCACCGACCTGCGCGACGCGGTCGCCGCATCGCTCGAGCGCGGCGTCTTCGGCTCGCCCTTCCTGTTCGTCGACGG
>DATMGW010000336.1:0-3470 GCA_035555295.1 Caldimonas sp. | reverse complement strand
ACACCGCGCTGGCGACGCAGATTCTCCCCGACGAGAACGAGTACCTGGCCGGCGAGAAAGACGAGATCGGCCGGCAGATCGGCGGCAACGAGCGCGAGCTCTTCGTCTCGTGCGCTCCCGCGGAAGCGCTGCAGCAGCAGTTCGAGCACCTGCATCCGGAGTTCATCGCCGTTCACGACATCGCGACGGCCTCGTCGCGCAAGCTCCTGGCCGGCATCGCCGCGGCCAGCGGGCGCGCCGTACAGAAGTTGGTGATTCGCCGCCAGGGCTACGGAACGGCGCTGGCGACACTCGAGTTCGTCGAGCTGCCGACGACCGACCAGCAGTCGCTGCGTCTCTACACGACCGAGGCCGATGCCGACACGGCGTCGCGCCATGCTCTGGCCAAGACGCTGCTGGCGTACAGCCGGCTCGGCGTCGTCATGGTCGGCGAGTTGCCGGGGCATGCGATCGCCGCTGCCCTCAAGCCCCTGCACGACGACATCCTCGCCGGCCCGTGGCCGAGCCGCAATCTGCTGCTGCTGCCCCTGGCTTCGGCGAGCACGCTGGTGACGCACGGTCTCGATCTCGGTCGCGGAACCGGAGTTGCGGTGCGGACGACGCCGCAGGTCGCGCGCCCCGCCGATGCCTGGGCCTTCATCACCGGAACGTGGAGCCGCCTGCGCGAACAGGCGCCGACCGACGGGCGCGCCGTGCCAGAGCTCGGCGCCTTCCGGCCCGCGCCCTACCAGCCGCGCAAGGCGACGCTGGCACCGGTCATGGGCGGCATTCCCTCGGGCGACACCTTGCCGATGGAAGAGCAGCCGCCGCTCACCCTGACGATGCGGCCGATGCCGGCCATCTCCGCATCGGGCTTCGCCGCGACGCCCCCCTCGACGCTGATCGAGCGATATGTGAAGCAGATCAGCGAGCTGAACGGCGTCGTCAGCTGCTGCGTCTTCGAGACGCAGGGCGGTCATCCGATCGCCCATGCCGGTGCCAACCCGAGCTCGCTGACGCTCGCCACGCATGGCAGCGAGCTGCTCGCGTCGATGATGAACGTGAGCCGCGCTCTCGGCTTCGGCCACAGCCTGCCCGAGGCGGCGATCACCCTCGGCTCACACCACCTGCTGCTGCGCGGCGTGCCGAAGAACCCCGGCCTGGCGATGCACGCCGTCCTCGACAAGACGAGCGCCAACCTGACGCTCGCGCGCCTTCAGCTCATGCGCATGGACGCGCTGTTCGACGAGCCGACGCAGGGCGTCTGAGGCGCGGCGAGTTCGGCGCGCCGGCCGGGCGCCGGGCCGCCCCACGGCCGGCCGCATCCCTCGGGGTGCGGCGACCGAAGGGAGCGGTGGGGCTCTGTTTGTCTAGTGGACGACGCGTTCGAAGACGAAGCGCCCGCCCTCGTAGTCGACCGGTATCACGTCCTTCGGGCCGAAGCGCCCTTCGAGGATCAGCTTCGAGACGGGGTTCTCGATCTCGCGCTGGATCGCCCGCTTGAGCGGGCGCGCGCCGAAGACCGGATCGAATCCCGCCGCGGCGAGCCGAGCGAGCGCACGACTCGAGACGTCAAGCTTCATGTCCATCTTCTCGAGGCGTGCCTCGAGGATCTTGAGCTGGATCTTCGCGATCGCCTCGATGTTCTTCGCATCGAGCGCATGGAAGACAACAGTTTCGTCGATGCGGTTCAGGAACTCCGGCCGGAAGTGATTCTTGACCTCCGCCATGACCGCCTCGCTGATCGCCTCCGAGCTCTGCCCCGCCATCTGCATGATCTGCTGCGAGCCGAGGTTCGAGGTCATGACGATGACCGTGTTCTTGAAGTCGACGGTACGCCCCTGCCCGTCGGTGAGCCTCCCGTCGTCGAGGACCTGGAGCAGCACGTTGAAGACGTCCGGGTGCGCCTTCTCGATCTCGTCGAGCAGGAGCACGCTGTAGGGCTTCCTGCGCACCGCCTCGGTGAGATGGCCGCCTTCGTCGTACCCGACGTAGCCGGGCGGCGCGCCGATCATGCGCGCGACCGAGTGCTTCTCCATGAACTCGCTCATGTCGAGGCGGATCAGGTGATCCTCGCTGTCGAACAGGAAGGTGGCGAGCGCCTTGCACAGCTCGGTCTTGCCGACGCCGGTCGGCCCGAGGAAGAGGAACGAGCCGGTCGGCCGGTTCGGATCCGAGAGGCCCGAGCGTGAGCGGCGGATCGCGTTGGCGACGGCGGCGATCGCCTCGTCCTGGCCGACGACGCGCTCGTGCAGCTTCGCTTCCATGTGCAGCAGCTTTTCGCGCTCGCCCTGCATGAGCTTGGAGACCGGGATGCCCGTCGCCCGCGCGACGACTTCGGCGATCTCCTCGGCGCCGACCATCGTGCGCAGCAGCTGCGGCCGGCCCTTGTCGGCGCTCTTCTTCTGCTCCTTCGCCTGCGCCTCTTTCAGCTTGCGCTCGAGCTCGGGCAGGATGCCGTACTGCAACTCGGCGACCTTGTCGTAATTGCCCTTGCGCTTCAAGTCCTCGATCTGCGAGCGCGTCCGGTCGATGTCCTCGAGGAGCTGCGCCGAGCCTTGCGCGGCGGCCTTCTCGGCCTTCCAGATCTCGTCGAGATCGGCGATCTCGCGCTGCACGCGCTTGATCTCTTCCTCGATCAGCTCGCGCCGGCGCTTGCTCGCCTCGTCCTTCTCCTTCAGCACCGAGGCGCGCTCGATCTGCAGCTGGATGAGGCGCCGGTCGAGCTTGTCGATGGCCTCGGGCTTGGAATCGATCTCGATCTTCACCTTCGCCGCCGCCTCGTCGATCAGGTCGATCGCCTTGTCGGGCAGGAAGCGGTCGGTGATGTAGCGATGCGAGAGCTCGGCTGCAGCGACGATCGCCGGGTCGGTGATCTCGACGCCGTGGTGCACCTCGTACTTTTCCTGCAGGCCGCGCAAGATCGCGATCGTCGCCTCGACGCTCGGCTCGCCGACCAGGATCTTCTGGAAGCGCCGCTCGAGCGCCGCGTCCTTCTCGATGTACTTGCGGTACTCGTCGAGCGTCGTCGCGCCGATGCAGTGCAGCTCGCCGCGCGCCAGCGCGGGCTTGAGCATGTTGCCGGCGTCGATCGCGCCCTCCGCCTTGCCGGCACCGACCATGACGTGGAGCTCGTCGATGAAGATGATCGTCTTGCCTTCGTCCTGCGCCACTTCCTTGAGCACGCTCTTCAGCCGCTCCTCGAACTCGCCGCGAAACTTCGCGCCGGCGAGGAGCAGCGCCATGTCGAGGACGAGGATGCGCTTGTCCTTCAGCGAATCGGGCACCTCGCCGGCGACGATGCGCTGCGCCAGGCCCTCGACGATCGCCGTCTTGCCGACGCCCGGCTCGCCAATGAGCACCGGGTTGTTCTTCTTGCGGCGCGTCAGCACTTCCATGACGCGTTGGATCTCCTTTCCACGCCCGATCGTGGGATCGAGCTGGCCCTCCGCGGCAAGCTGCGTGAGATCGCGGCAGAAATGATCCAGCGC
>DATMGW010000335.1:0-9208 GCA_035555295.1 Caldimonas sp. | reverse complement strand
TCGGGAATGTCGGCGCCGCCGGCGGCGGCGATGACGCTGTCGTACGGTGCTCCGGGCGGGTGCCCGAGCATGCCATCGCCGTGCACGAGGCGCAGGCGGTTCGAGCGCAGCGGCGCGAGCAGGTCGCGGGCCTTGTCGTGTAGAGGCTTGAGTCGTTCCATCGAGACGATACGCACGGCGAGCTCGCAAAGCAGCGCCGCCTGGTAACCGCACCCGCTACCGATCTCGAGAACGGCGCCGAGGTTCCCTTTGCGGCGCGCATTCGCGCCGTCGAAGAGCAACTCGAGCATGCGCGCGATGACGGATGGCTTGGAGATCGTCTGCCCGTGGCCGATCGGCAGGCTCGTGTCTTCGTAGGCTTGCGTGGCCAGTGCCGGGTCGACGAACAGATGGCGCGGCACGTTCGCGAACGCGGCGAGGACCTGCGGTTGCACGACGCCACCCTCGCGCAGTCGCTCGGCCATGCGGCGGCGCACGTCGGGAGAATCGAGGCCGAGGCCGGCGGGGGCGGCCCGCTTGCCGGCGTCGACGTGCGCGGCAGCGACGTCGCGCTGCGGCCGCAGCAGCGTCTTCGACGACGCCGCCGCCCCGCCAGAGAGGCGGTCGAGCTGGAGCGGAAACTTCGACCGTGGCCGATCGGCTGCGGTCATCCGGCCGCCCTGCCAACCCATTCGCGCCATGCCGGCAGGGTCGCATGGTCCGTAAGGTCGACGTGCAAGGGCGTGATCGAGACTTCGCCGTTGCTGGTCGCGTGGAAATCGGTGCCGGGGCCGGCCTCGCGGGCGTCGCCTGCCGGACCGATCCAGTACAGCGTCTCGCCGCGCGGGCTCACCTGGCGGACCACCGGTTCGCTGGCGTGGCGGCGGCCCAGGCGCGTGATGCGGCGCGGCAAGATATCGGCATCGGGCCGATTCGGGATGTTGACGTTGAGCAGGTAGTGCGGGGCGGCCGGCGGGTCACGCAGCACGTGCTCGATCACGCTGCGGGCGACGCGGCCGGCGGCGTCAAGATCGATCCAGCCCTTTTGCACCTGCGAGAACGCGATTGCCGGGATGCCGAAGAGAAAGCCCTCCATCGCCGCCGCGACGGTCCCCGAATAGAGCGTGTCGTCGCCCATGTTCGCGCCCTGGTTGATGCCAGAGACGACGAGGTCGGGACGGCGCTCGAGCAGGCCGGACAACGCGAGATGGACGCAGTCCGACGGCGTTCCGTTGATGTAGCGGTGACCGTTGCCGGCGGTATAGACCGAGAGGCCCCGATTGAGCGTCAGCGAGTTCGACGTGCCGCTCGCGTTCTGCTCGGGAGCGACGACCTCGAGATCGCCGAGACCTTCGCAGGCCTTGACGAGGGCGGCAAGGCCGGGAGCCAGATAGCCGTCGTCGTTGGCGATGAGGATCCGCATGGGCGGATTGTAGGGAGTCGCACGTGCGACGCGCGGTGCGCCGACGCTGCGTATCATCGTTCGCATCCGGCCAGCGCGAAGGCGGCCGCTGGCGCAGAAAGGCGACCGAGATGCATGCATGGCTTTGCGAGAACCCGACCGGCGTCGAGGCGCTGCAATGGAAGGAGCTGCCGACTCCCGAGCCGAAGGCGGGCGAGGTCCGCGTCGCGATCCAGGCCGCCAGCCTCAACTTTCCCGATCTGCTGATCGTGCAGAACAAGTACCAGGTGAAGCCGCCGCTGCCGTTCGTTCCGGGCTCCGAATACGCGGGCATCGTCGACGCCGTGGGCGAAGGCGTCAGCCATCTGAAGGTCGGCGATCACGTCGCCGCCGTCGGCGCCACCGGCGGATTCGCCACCCATGCCTGCGTGGCGGCTCAGTTCGCCGTGCCCTTGCCGCCGGACTTCGCGTTTGACGATGCCGCCGCCTTCATCATGACCTACGCCACGACCCACTTTGCCCTGCTCGACCGCGCCCAGATGAAGGCAGGCGAGACGCTGCTCGTCCTCGGGGCGGCCGGCGGCGTCGGCACGGCGGCGATCCAGATCGGCAAGGTCGTCGGAGCGCGCGTCATCGCCGCCGCGTCGAGCGACGAGAAGTGCGAGCTTTGCCGCTCGATCGGCGCCGACGCGACGATCAACTACGCGACGGGCAACATCCGCGACGAGCTGAAGAAGCTCACCGACGGCAAGGGGCCCGACGTCGTCTACGACCCGGTCGGCGGCGATCTTGCCGAGCCGGTGTTTCGCTCGATCGCCTACCGCGGCCGCTATCTCGTCATCGGCTTCGCGCAGGGTCCCATCCCGGCCCTGCCGCTCAACCTCCCGCTGTTGAAGGGCGCATCCATCGTCGGTGTCTTCTGGGGCGACTTCGCGCGGCGCGAGCCGAAGGTGAACGCGCGCGGCATCGCCGAGCTCGTGCGCTGGTATGCCGAAGGCAAGATCAAGCCGGTCATCGACCAGCGCTTGCCGATGCAGGAGCTGCCCGCGGCCTATGCGCGCATGGGCAGCCGCAAAGTGCGCGGCAAGATCGTGATGACGAACGACTGAGCGCTGCCGCGAGCGACGCGAAGACGACGTCGCCGCGGACGCGTCCGCTCCGGTGCGCCACCCGCGCTACTTCGCGGGCGCCGGCGGACTCAGGTTGATGAACGGGATCGGCGCGCTGCCGTAGACGTTCACCGGCAATACGCCGTTCCACGCCTTGGCCTGGGTCATCGCCACCTCGATCCGGCGCAGCTCGAGCACGTCCTTGTTCTGCGCCAGCGCGGCGTTCTGGATCTTCAGCGCGTCGGCCTGCGCCGTCGCCACCTTCAGGTTGGCGTAGGCCTCGCCGTCAGCCTTAGCGCGCAGCGCGTTCGCCTCGGCTTCGGCGATGGCCACCTTCTGCTTCTGCTCGGCCTCGACAGTCTTCAGCTTGTTCTCCGCGCCCAGGCGCAACTGCTCCTGCGTCACCTTCTCGTTGATGGCATGCATGTACGACTCGGAGAACGCGAAGTTGCGCATGTCGATGTTGATGACCTGGGCACCGTACAGCGCGAGCTTGTCGCGCAACGCGACGTTGATGTCGTTGGACACCTTGGAGCGCTGCGCGATCAGGTCGGGCGCGGTGTACCTGGCGGTCACCGCCTTGAAGACTTCCTGCGTCGCGGTCTGCACGTACGACGAGAGCTTGCCGTCGTGCGAATACTTCTCGAAGACCTCGGCGACGCGATCGGTCGCGGTGCTGTAGCGCACCGTCATGCTCACCTTCACCGGTTGCGTGTCGCTGGTGCTGCCCTCGGCGTTCTCGATGTCGGCGGTCTCGGCGCGGATGCTGAAGTTCGAGAGCTTCTGCCACGGCGGCAGGACCGCCAGGCCTTCGCCTTCGATGCCGACGATCTTGCCGAACTGGGTGACGACGCCGCGGCTGCCCGTGGGCACGGAATAGAACGGCCACAGCACGTACACGGCGAGCAGGAGCGCGACCGCCGCTGCGGCCCACTTGATCGAGCGCGGCGAGAGTCGTCCCCCGTCATCTCGCAGGTTCGGCCGCAGAGCTCCCCGGATGTCGTCGCTCATGATCTTCCTCCAAGCGGTAGTGATCTTCTTCCGGCCGAAGGCGACCGGCCGGCATCGCCAGCGTCGCGCGGCGACGGCACGCCCGCAGAGATCTGCGAGGACCGCTCGCTATAATTGCCCGCTCGGCGGTGGCTGTAGCTCAGTTGGTAGAGTCCAGGATTGTGATTCCTGTTGTCGTGGGTTCGAGCCCCATCAGCCACCCCACACCCTCCATCGCGCAACACGCCGACCGCGGCAACGCCGTTCTGGCGTGAACTGCTCAGCGTGAACTGCTTGGCGCGGCGTCTGCCGATGGTGCCGCGACGTTGTCGTTGACCGACACCTTGAAGCGCGCCTTCAACGCGGCGTAGTAGGCCTGCGCCTCGGCGTCGCCCCAGATCTGGGCGTACTGGTCCCTCGCCTTCGTTGCGTCGGCGACGGCCGGGTCGCGGCCCCAGAGCTTGGTGATCTTGGCCACTGCGTAGCCCGAGTTACCGAGATCGACGCCGATGAATGCCGGCAACGCCGACACCGGCGCCTTCAGCACAGCGTCGAGCAGGTTGCGCGGCAGGTCGCGCGGCTGCAGGCGCGAGACGATCAAGGTGTTCTCGGAGACGGCCGAGGTGGGCGCGGCGCGCGCCGCAGCGAGGCGCTCGGCGCCGAGCTTCCTTGCCAGCGCCGCCGCCTGCGTCGCAGCGAGCTGCTGGCGCACCTTGTCCTTGACGTCGGCCAGCGGCAGCTGGTGCGCGGGCGAATACTGCAGCACGCGGCCGGCCGCGAGCTGATTGGCGCCGACGTCGATCGCCTTGGTGTTGCGCTTGTCCCGGGTCGCGTCGCTGCCGAAGATCGCCTCGAGGAACTTCGCGTTGCCGAGCACTCCGGTCGTTCCCGGCGCCGGCTCGCGCGTCAGGTGCTCGGCATGCTTGACCTCGAGCTTCCACTTGTCGGCCGCCGGCTTCAGGCTGTCCGCCTGCTCGTACACCGTGTCGCCGAATTCGACCGCGGCGTCGGAGAAGCGCTTTTGCGCGAGCTGGTTGCGGACCTCGCTCTCGATCTCGGGGCGGACCGCCTCGAAGCTCTTCTTCTCGCCGCCGCGGACGGCGTCGAGCTTGATGATGTGATAGCCGAAATCGCTTTCGACGACGCCGCTGATCTCGCCCGGCTTGAGCCCGAAGGCCGCGTCCTCGAACGGCTTGACCATCGCGCCGCGGCCGAAGAAATCGAGGTCCCCGCCCTTCGCGGCCGAGCCTTCGTCGTCGGAATCCTTCCTGGCGATCTCGGCGAACGACGTCGGGTTCTTGCGCACCTCGGCAAGCAGCGCCTCGGCCTTGGCCTTGGCCTTGGCGCGCTCGGCCTGCGGCGCATCCTTGTCGGCTTTGACGAGGATGTGGCTGGCGCGGCGCTCTTCCGGCGCCGTGTAGCGCTTCTTGTTCTCCGCGTAGTACTTGCGCAGCTCGTCGTCGGAAACGACGATCCCTTTCTTCAACGCGTCGAGATCGAGCACCACGTAGTCGATCGACGCCTGCTCGGGCGCCTGGAATTGCGGCGCGTGCGCCGGGTCCTTGTAGTACGCCTCGATCTCGGCGTCGGTCGGCGCGACCTTGCCGAGATAGTCCTTCGCGTCGAAGCGCTGCACCTGCACCTCGCGCTGCTGGTACAAGGCGTCGAGCGCGGCCGAAGCGGCGCTGGCCGGAGCGATCGCCGAGTCGCTGATGCCCTGCATGACCTGGCGGCGCGAGATGTCCTCGCGCAGCCGCTCGGCGAATCCCTCCGACGACATGCCGAGAGAGGCGATCGCCTCGCGGTTCAGGCTGCCGTCGGCATTGCGCAGTTGCGCGAACTGCGGATCGCTCTTGAACAGGCGATCGAGGCGCTCGTCGGTCGTGACCAGGTGCAGCTTGTCGGCGGCGACGAGAAGAACGCGTTCGCGGATCAGGGCGTCGAGCGCCAGGCGTCGCATCTCCGGGGTATCGAAGAGCTTTGCATCGAGGCCGGGCATCTGCCGGCGGGCACGCTCGATGCGCTCACGCATGGCGTTGTCGAACTCGAGCTGACTGATGCCTTGGCCGGCGACCTTGGCGACCGTCTGCTGGTCGTTGCCGGCGAAGCGGCTGTAGCCCTGGATGCCGAAGAAGACGAACGACGGGAAGACGAGCAGCACCAGCACGAACTGCAGGGCGCGCGTATGGCGGCGGAAGAAATCGAACATCGGCTGGCAGATGCGAGAAAGGCGAACCGAGGTTCGCCTTTCGATGGAGGACGCGGCGATTCTAGCCGAGCCCGCGCTCCCTCCCGCTCGGCCGGGGGGCGCTGCCACTGGTGGGTGCTGAGGGTCTCGAACCCCCGACCTACGCCTTGTAAGGGCGCCGCTCTACCGACTGAGCTAAGCACCCGGGTCTGCCCCGGCGAAGCCGGGGACGGAACTCTAGTTGAGCGCGTCTTTCAGCGCCTTGCCCGGACGGAATTTCGGCACCTTGGCCGCCTTGATCTTGATCGCCGCGCCGGTGCGCGGATTGCGGCCGCTGCGCGCTGCGCGCTTGCCGACACTGAACGTCCCGAAGCCGACGAGCGAAACCGTGGTGTTCTTCTTCAGGCTCGTCTTCACGCCGCCGATCATGGCCTCGAGAGCGCGCGACGCCGCCGCCTTCGAGATGTCCGCCTGCCTGGCGATGTGTTCGATCAGTTCAGTCTTGTTCACGAATGGTTCCCCCTCAGGAAGGCTCAAGTCTCAAAGGAATTCGGTATGGCGTCGCGAGGCGGCGTGTGCGGCTCGGGCGAAACGATTACATCGTCGGCATTGTTCAGTGTCAAGCAGCGATCGCAATTCTATGGGCCCCGGCGCCGAGGAAAATCTTCGCCGCTTGTGCGGTTCGTGCTTGACTTCCGCGACCAACGCGCTATGGGTGCGAAGGTAGAGCGTGCCCTAGACATTGCGAACCGCGTCGGCGATGGCACGGCCGAGGTCCGCAGTCGTGGCCGTTCCGCCGAGATCGCGCGTCTTCGGGCCATCCGCGCCCGGGTCGAGGACGGCCTCGATCGCGGCGATGACCGCGTCGTGCGCCGCGCGATGGCCCAGGAAGTCGAGCATCAACGCCCCGGACCAGATCTGACCGATCGGGTTGGCCACGCCCAGGCCGGCGATATCCGGTGCCGAGCCGTGCACCGGCTCGAAGAGCGACGGGTGCTTCCTCGTCGGGTCGATATTGGCCGATGGCGCGATGCCGATCGTTCCGGTGCAGGCCGGGCCGAGGTCGCTCAGGATGTCGCCGAACAGGTTGCTCGCGACGACCGTATCGAAAAGTTGCGGCCGCTGCACGAAATGCGCGGCGAGGATGTCGATGTGATAGCGGTCGACCCGGACCTCGGGAAAACGCGGAGCCATTGCTTCGACGCGCTCGTCCCAGTACGGCATCGTGATCGAGATGCCGTTCGACTTGGTCGCCGAGGTCAGGTGCTTTTTCGGCCGCGACCGCGCCAGTTCGAACGCGTAGGCGAGGACGCGGTCGATGCCGGTGCGCGACATCACCGTCTCCTGGATGACGATCTCGCGTTCGCTGCCTTCGTACATGCGCCCGCCGATGCTCGAATATTCGCCCTCGGTGTTCTCGCGCACGATCATCATGTCGATGTCGCCCGGCGCCAGGCCGGCGAGCGGCGAGCGCACGCCCGGCATCAGCCGGGCCGGGCGCAGGTTGACGTAGAGGTCGAATTCGCGTCTGAACTTCAGGAGCGACCCCCAGAGCGAGACGTGATCGGGAATCTTCGCCGGCCAGCCGACGGCGCCGAAGAAGACGGCGTCGTGCCCGCCGATCTGCTCCTGCCAGTCGTCGGGCAGCATGCTGCCGTGCCGCTCGTACCACGGCCACGACGCGAAGTCGAAGTGGTCGAAGGCGAGGCCGACGTCGAAGCGGCTCGCCACCGCCTCGAGGACGCGAAGGCCTTCGGGGACGACTTCGGTGCCGATGCCGTCGCCGGCGATGACCGCGATGCGATGCGTGGATTTCATCCCGGGATCTCCTCGATGGTTGCCGTGCTCCCTGGCGCAGCGCGGGGGGTGCGGACGACGATGGCGACGCCGACGACGGTGAGCGTCATGCCCAGGATCATCGACGCCGTGAAAGCCTCGCCGAACAGAGCCCATGCCAAGAGCGCGGTGCAGGGAGGCACCAGATAGAGCAGGCTCGTCACCGAGGTCGCCTCGCCACGATGGATGAGAAGGTACAGCAGCGAGCTGCCACCGAGCGTCAGAACTCCCACCGACCAGGCCATCGCTGCGACAAGAGGGGCCTGCCAGTCCATGGCCTCGGCCTCGAGCAGGGCGAAGGGCGTGCAGACGACGAGCGCCGCAAGCATCTGCACGGCGCTGGCGCTGCGCACATCGCAGGGTGCGACGTAGCGCTTCTGATACAGAGTGCCGACGGTGATGCTCAGCAAGGCGACGACCGCGAGCGCAAGGTTGAAGGGAGTGACCTCGCCCGTTCCGAGCTTCGGCCAGACGACCAGCGCGACCCCGACGAAGCCGAGCACGAGGCCAGCCCATTGACGCGCCGAGACGCGCGCCGTCGCTTCGCCCGCCGCTTCGCGCCGCGACGCTCTGCTGCTGACCCAGATCGCCGTCAGCACCGGCTGCAAGCCGACGAGCAAGGCCACCGTCCCGGCGCCGATCCCCGCCTTGATCGCGGCCCAGACGCCGCCGAGGTAGCCCGCTTGCATGAGCACGCCGGTCACGGCGAGATGGCTCCACTGTGCGCGTCCGGTCGGCCAGGCAGCGCGCGCCAGGGCGATCCAGGCGAAAAAGCAGAGCGCCGACAAGGCGAAGCGCACGCAGAGGAAGGAGAACGGTGGCGCGTGCGGCATCCCCAGCCGAGCGACGACGAAGCCGGTGCTCCAGATCAGGACGAAGACCCAGGGCATCGCCCTGACTCTCATTGCGGCGCCCGCCGCCCGCCGGGCCGCCCCAAGGGCGGCGACTCCCCCTCGGGGGGCAGCGAACGAAGTGAGCGCGGGGGCCTCACGATCTAGCGAACGCGCGCGCGGATTTCCGGCAGGGCTTTCTGCAGGTAGTAGACCATCGACCAGATCGTCAGCACGGCGGCGATCCAGATCAGCCCCGTGCCCCACCATTGCGTATCGATCAGCCCGAACAGCTTGCCGTGGTAGAGCAGGAATGGTATCGCGACCATCTGCACGACGGTCTTCAGCTTGCCGAGCATGTGCACGGCAACGCTGCGCGAGGCGCCGATCTGCGCCATCCATTCGCGCAGCGCCGAGATCGCGATCTCCCGACCGATGATGACAAGCGCGACGAGCGAGTGCAGCCGATCGAGGTGGACGAGCACGAGCAATGCGGCGGTGACGAGGATCTTGTCGGCGACCGGGTCGAGAAAGGCGCCGAACGACGAGGTCATATTCAGCTTGCGCGCCAGGTAGCCGTCGGCCCAGTCGGTCAGCGCGAACAGAATGAAGAGCGCCGTGCCGACGACGTTCTGCGTCTCGGGTGCCAGCGTCGTGTAGAAGACGCCGACGACGAGCGGGATCGCGACGATGCGCGCCCACGTGAACAGCGTCGGCAGGTTGAAGAACATCCGCGCAATTGTGACGCTGCTCTGCGCGCTCAGTTGTCGAGCGTACGCGGCTTGAACTTGCGTGAATCGTCGAAGAGGAAGGTCTCGACGAACTTCCACGGCCTCGGCAGCCTCGAGACGTCGCCGAAGGGCGCAGCGCGGCG
>DATMGW010000334.1:0-4710 GCA_035555295.1 Caldimonas sp. | reverse complement strand
CCCGCCGAGGCGGGAGAGGGTTGGGGTGAGGGCGTCGCCGCCGCTCCGGACTCCTCGATCGTCAGGATCACCGAGCCCTGGTTGACCGTGTCGCCTATTCTGACCTTCAGCTCCTTGACGACACCCGCCTGCGACGAGGGAATCTCCATCGACGCCTTGTCGCTCTCGATCGTGATCAGGCTCTGCTCGACCTTGACCGCATCACCGGCCTTGACCAGAACCTCGATGACGCCGACGTCCTTGAAATCGCCGATGTCGGGAACCTTCACGTCGACCGTCATAGCAGCACGCGCCGGAAGTCGCCGAGCACCTGGATCAGGAAGGCATTGAAGCGTGCCGCCGCCGCGCCGTCGACGACGCGGTGATCCCAGCTGAGCGAAAGCGGCAGGATCAGGCGGGGCTGGAACGCCTTGCCGTCCCAGACCGGCTCGGTCGCGCTGCGACAGACGCCGAGGATCGCGACCTCGGGCGCGTTGATGATCGGCGTGAAGTAGCGCCCGCCGATCCCGCCCAGCGACGAGATCGAAAAGCACCCGCCGCTCATCTCGACGGGCGAGAGCTTGCCGTCGCGCGCCTTCTTCGCCAGCTCGCTCATCTCGGCCGAGATCTGCAGCACGCCTTTCTTGTCGGCGTCCTTGATGACCGGAACGACGAGGCCGTTCGGCGTGTCCGCGGCAAAGCCGATGTGGAAGTACCGCTTGATCACCAGGTGATCGCCTTCGAGGCTGGCGTTGAAGTCGGGAAACTTCTGCAACGCTGCGACGCACGCCTTGATGAGAAAGGCGAGCATCGTCACCTTGACGCCCGATTTCTCGTTTTCCTTGTTCGTGAGGACGCGAAACGCCTCGAGATCGGTGATGTCGGCGTCGTCGTGGTTCGTGACGTGCGGGATCAGGACCCAGTTGCGATGCAGCACCGGCCCGCTGATCTTCTTGATGCGCGAGAGCTCCTTGGTCTCGATTGGCCCGAACTTCGCGAAATCGACTTGCGGCCAGGCCGGTAAGCCGGGGAACGCGCCCGCCGCAGCGGCCGCCGGGACCGGCGCTTTCGCCGCCGCCTGAGCTCTCGTCTGCTGCGTGCCGGCCATGACGGCCATGACGAAGGCCTGCACGTCGTCCTGCGTGATGCGTCCTTTCGGCCCGCTGCCCCGGATCTCGGCGAGCGGCACGCCGAGCTCGCGGGCGAGCTTGCGGATCGTCGGCGACGCATGCGGAAGCGCCCCCCGCGGCGCGCTCGGCTCGTGCGCCGGAAGCGCGGCGGTCGGAACGGTTCTCTCGCCATGTGCGGCCGCTGCCGGCGCGGCCGCGGGAGCGGCCCCCGGGGCAGAGTCGGCAGGAGCAGGCGCCGGCGCGCCGGCCGCGCCGTCGAGCGTCGCGATCGCCGTGCCCTTCGACACCTTGTCGCCTATCCTGACCTTCAGCTCCCTGACGACTCCGGCGTGCGACGACGGGATCTCCATCGACGCCTTGTCGCTCTCGACGGTGATGAGGCTCTGCTCGGCCTTCACGGCGTCGCCGGGCTTGACGAGCACCTCGATCACCGACACCTCGTCGAAATCGCCGATGTCGGGAACGACGATCTCGACGCGCCTACCCTCACCCCTGGCCTCTCCCGCCGAGGCGGGAGAGGGAGAGCGGGCCCCCTCTCCCGCAACAGCGGGAGAGGGCTGGGGTGAGGGCGCCGGCGCGGGCGCGGCCGCCGCGGCAGGCGCAGGCGCGCCCGCGCCGTCTTCGGCTTCGAGCACCAGCAGCGCCGACCCTTCACTGATCTTGTCGCCGAGCTTGACGCACATCTCCCTGACGACGCCGGCGGCGTTCGAAGGAATCTCCATCGACGCCTTGTCGCTCTCGACGGTGACAAGCGATTGCTCGGCCTTGACGCGATCGCCCGGCTTGACGAGCACCTCGATGACTTCGACGTCCTTGAAGTCGCCGATGTCCGGAACCTTCACTTGCACGGTGGCCATCGCGCGTCCTCAGGCGTCGAGCGGGTTGATCTTCTCGGTGTCGATCGCGTACTTCGCGATCGCCTCGGCCACTTTCGCCGCCGGCACGCTGCCCTCTTCGGCGAGCGCCTTCAGCGCGGCGACGACGATGTAGTGGCGGTCGACTTCGAAATGCTGGCGCAGCTTGAAACGGAAGTCGCTGCGCCCGAACCCGTCGGTGCCCAATACCTTGTAGGTCCGCCCCTTCGGCAGGAAGGCACGGATCTGCTCGGCGTAGATCTTCATGTAGTCGGTCGAAGCGATCACCGGGCCGGCGAACTTCTCGAGCTGCTGGGCGACGAAGGGGACGCGCGGCCGCTCGGTCGGATGGAGCAGGTTCCAGCGATCGACCGCCTGGCCGTCGCGCGCCAGCTGATTGAAGCTCGGGCAGCTCCAGACGTTGGCGGCGATGCCCCAGTCGGCCTCGAGCAGCTCGCGTGCCGCGATGCTTTCGCGCAGGATCGTTCCGCTGCCGAGCAGGTTGACGCGCGGCGCTTTCTTCACGCCTTCCTGCAGCAGGTACATGCCCTTGATGATTTCGGCCTCGCTGCCGGCGCGCAGACCCGGCTGCGCGTAGTTCTCGTTGAGCAGGGTCAGGTAGAAGTAGACGTTGTCCTGCTGCTCGACCATGCGCACCAGGCCGTGGTGCAGGATCACGCCGACCTCGTGCGCGAAGGTCGGGTCGTAGCTGATGCAGTTCGGGATCGTTCCGGCGAGCACGTGGCTGTGCCCGTCCTCGTGCTGCAAGCCCTCACCGTTGAGCGTCGTGCGGCCCGAGGTGCCGCCGAGGAGGAAACCGCGCGCCTGCATGTCGCCGGCGGCCCAGGCGAGGTCGCCGACGCGCTGGAAACCGAACATCGAGTAGTAGACGTAGAACGGCACCATGATGCGGTTGTTCGTCGAATACGAGGTCGCCGCGGCGATCCAGCTGCTCATGCCGCCCGGCTCGTTGATCCCCTCCTGCAGTACCTGGCCAGACTTGTCCTCGCGGTAGTACATCACCTGGTCGCGATCGACCGGCGTGTAGTTCTGGCCCGCCGGGTTGTAGATGCCGATCTGCCGGAACAGGCCCTCCATGCCGAAGGTGCGCGCCTCGTCGACGAGGATCGGCACGGCGCGCGGACCGAGATCCTTGTCGCGCAGCAGTTGCGACAGGAAGCGCACGAAGGCCTGCGTCGTCGAAATCTCGCGCCCCTCGGTCGTCGGCTCGAGCACGGCCTTGAAGGCGTCGAGCGGCGGCACCTTGAGCTGCTCGTCGGCCTTCACCCGCCGCTGCGGAAGGTAGCCGCCGAGCGCCTTGCGCCGCGCGTGCAGGTACTTCATCTCCGGCGTGTCTTCGGCCGGCTTGTAGAACGGGATGTCGCCGAGCTGGTCGTCGGGAATGGGAATGTTCCAGCGATCGCGGAACGCCCTGACGTCCTCGTCGACGAGCTTCTTCGTCTGGTGCGCGGTGTTCTTGCCCTCGCCGCTCTTGCCCATCCCGAAGCCCTTGACGGTCTTCACGAGCAGCACCGTCGGCTGCCCTTCGTGATGGGCGGCGCGGTGGAACGCGGCGTAGACCTTCTGTGGATCGTGGCCGCCCCGGTTCAGGCGCCAGATGTCCTCGTCGCTCATCTTGGCGACGGTCTCGAGCAAGGCTGGGTTCTGGCCGAAGAAGTGCTTGCGAACGAAGGCGCCGTCGTTCGCCTTCATCGCCTGGTAGTCGCCGTCGACGGTGTCCATCATCACCTTGCGCAGGATGCCGTCCTTGTCGCGCGCGAGCAGCGGATCCCAGTAGCTGCCCCAGATCAGCTTGATGACGTTCCAGCCCGAGCCGCGGAACTCGCTTTCGAGCTCCTGGATGATCTTGCCGTTGCCGCGCACCGGCCCGTCGAGACGCTGCAGGTTGCAGTTGATGACGAAGATCAGGTTGTCGAGCTTCTCGCGCGCCGCCAGGCCGATCGCGCCGAGCGATTCGGGCTCGTCCATCTCGCCGTCGCCGCAGAAGACCCAGACCTTGCGCTTGCTGGTGTCGGCGATGCCGCGCGCGTGCAGGTATTTCAGGAAGCGCGCCTGGTAGATCGCCATCAGCGGGCCGAGGCCCATCGAGACGGTCGGGAACTGCCAGAACCCGGGCATCAGCTTCGGGTGCGGATAGCTCGAGATGCCCTTGCCTTCGACTTCCTGGCGAAAGTGCAGCAGTTGCTCTTCGCTGAGGCGGCCTTCGATGAAGGCGCGCGCGTAGATCCCGGGCGACGAGTGGCCCTGGATGTAGAGCAGGTCGCCGCCGTGCTCGGACGTCGCGGCGTGCCAGAAGTGGTTGAAGCCGGTGCCGAACATCGTCGCCACCGAGGCGAAGCTCGAGATGTGGCCGCCGAGGTCGCCGCCGTCCGCCGGGTGCAGGCGGTTCGCTTTGACGACCATCGCCATCGCGTTCCAGCGCATGTAGGCGCGCAGGCGCTCCTCGATCTCGATGTTGCCGGGGGTGCGCTCCTCCTGGTCGGTCGGGATCGTGTTGACGTAGGCCGTGTTGGCCGAGAACGGCACGTCGACGCCGGCCTGGCGCGCCTGGTCGATCAGCTGCTCGAGCAGGAAGTGGGCACGCTTGCCACCTTCCGACGCGATGACCGCGGAGAGGGCATCGAGCCACTCGCGGGTCTCCTGGACGTCCGGGTCGTTGGCTGCGGCCCCGCGCCCGTTTTCGGGAAGAGCGGACATGATGTCTCCGAGCACTCGTTCTGTTCGGC
>DATMGW010000333.1:0-4099 GCA_035555295.1 Caldimonas sp. | reverse complement strand
TGGCTCTACTCGGTCGACGGCCATTGCCTCGACCAGCCCTGCGAGCCGCTTGGCGGCGCCTTGCGCGGCAACGTGCGCCAGCCCTGGTACCCGGTCGAGGAGCGCTACGGCCTCGTCTACGCCTACCTCGGGCCGCCCGATCGCAAGCCCCTCCTGCCGCGCATCGACGTCCTCGAAGTCCTGGCCTCCGGCGAGCAGCTGGAGGCCGACGATTCGAGCGTCGGCGGCGGCGGCCCGCAGGTCATTCCCTGCAACTGGCTGCAGCACTGGGAAAACGTCGTCGACAGCCTGCACGTGCCGATCCTGCACGGCACCTTCTCGGGGCAGCAGTTCGTCCCGGCGATGGCGCAGATGCCCGAGGTCGAGTGGTCGGCGACCGAGCGCGGCGTTCGCGTGCTGAGCTGGCGCACGCTCGACGACGGCCGGCGCCTGCGCCGCGTCACGGAGGCGGCGATGCCGACCCTGCGCGTCGTGCCGAGCCCGCGCCTGGGCCGCTTCGGGCCGGTCGAGTCGATCGGCTGGGTGCTGCCAATCGACGATACGCACTTTCGCATCTATGTCGCCGGCCGGGTGACGCAGCCCGGCGACATCGGGCGAATGCGCTCGAAGATGAACGGCAAGTTCTGGTGGGAGCTGAGCGACGACGAGCACCGCCAGTTTCCCGGCGACTACGAGGCGCAGGTGAGCCAGGGGCCGATCACGTCGCATTCGCGCGAGCACCTGCGCAGCAGCGATCGCGGCGTTGCCCTGCTGCGCCGCTTCCTGCACGAGCAGCTGCGCCGCGTCGCCGCAGGCGAGGATCCGGCGGGCGTCGCACGCGGCCCCGGCGCCGACGCGATGCAGCGCTTCGCCGACTGCGGCAACTTCATCGCCGCATGAAGGTGCTGCTCCTGACGATGCCGACGCCTGCGGCGCCGTTCATCGAAGCGATCGCCGCCCGCGCTCCCGAGCTCGAGCTGGTCGAGTACCGCTCGGCGCTCGGCGACGCCGAGCTCGCGGCGATCGACGTCGCACTCGGTTGGCGCATGCCCGCGGGCCTGCCGGCGCGGATGCCCCGGCTCGGCTGGGTCTGCTCGATCGGCGCCGGCGTCGACAAGCTGCTCGACCCCGACCTCGCGCCCCACGTCATCGTCTCGCGCATCGTCGATCCGGAGCAGGCGGCGGGGATTGCACAGTACGTCGTGACGATGGTGTTGCGTCACGCCCGCGACCTCGAAGCCTACGAAGCACGGCAGCGTGGGCGCTCGTGGCAGCGCCAGCCGACGCCGCTGGCGACGCATCGCGTCACGGTGCTCGGCACCGGCGCGATCGGCGCGACGATCGTCGACTGGCTGGGCCGCGTCGGCCTGCGCGCGCGCGGCTGGAACCGCCGCGCGACCGAGACCCTCGACGCCGTGCTGGCGCAAAGCGACGTCGTCGTCTGCGCCCTGCCGCTCACCGACGCGACCGAAGACCTGCTCGATGCCGGGGCCCTCGCGGCGATGCCGCACGGCAGCTATCTCGTCAATGTCGCGCGCGGCGCGCTCGTCGTCGAGGCCGATCTCATCGCCGCGGTGCGCTCGGGGCACCTGTCGGGCGCTGCGCTCGACGTGCAGCGCCGCGAGCCGCTTCCGGCCGACGATCCGCTCTGGTCGGTCCCAGGGATCACGATCACGCCGCACATCGCCGCGCAATCGTCGACCGAAGTCATCGCCGCGCAGTTCGTCGCCGCCTTGCGCACCGTGCAGCGCGGCGACGCCGTACCGAATGCGATCGATCGGGCGCGCGGCTACTGAAGCGGAAGCGTCGCGCGCGGGCTAGATCCCCTCGGGTCGCCGCAAGGTCTGCATCCGGTCGACGGCGCGGGCCTTGAGATGGAGCGTCTCGGCGCCGCGCCGCACGTCGAGGGTGACATTGCGCTCGGCGCGCTCGTCGCGCCACAGCGTCTTGTAGAGCGAGGCGAGGTCGCTGACTGCGATGCCGTCGATGGCGAGGATGTAATCGCCGGGTTGCAGCCCGGCTTCCTCGGCCGGGCTCTCGGGCGTCAGGCGGGCGATGCGCACGTGGCCGCCGTCTTCGACGCAGTTCAGGCCGAGCCAGGCACGCACGCTGCCGCGCGACGCGCCGCGCGTGCGCAGTTCGCCGAGGATGGGCTTGAGCAGGTCGACCGGAACGAACATGTTGCCGCGCACCGGAGGCGAGTCGGTACCCGCTGCGTTGCCGACGACCAGCGAGCCGATGCCGACCAGCTCGCCGTCGGCGTTGAAGAGTCCGGCGCCGCCGTGGTCGGTGCGCACCGGAGCGGTGAACAGCGCGCCGTCGATGTAGTACTCCCAGTAGCCCGAGAACGGGCGCCGCGAGACCATGCGGGCCAGGCTCAGGTCGCCGTCCCCGCTGGCGATCATCAAGGGTTCGTTGCCGGTGATGGCCGACGAGTTGCCCAGCGGCGCCGAAGCGACGGAGAGCGGGGCGAGCGGCTGCAGCAGGCCGAAGCCGGAAGCGAGGTCGTAGGCGACGACGCGCGCCGGGACACGGCGGCCGCCGCCGTCGACGACGTCGACGTGGTCGGCCTCGAGGATCAGGTAGCCGATCGTCAGCACGAGGCCGTCGTCGCCGATGACGACGCCCGAGCCTTCGCGGACGCGCCCGAGCGTGGCGATCGAGCGCGCGTCCTCGACGGCGATGACTTCGACGCCGACGACCGCGGCGTTGGCCCGCGTCAGCGCCGCCTCGCGCTGCTCCATCCGCGCCAGCACCGCGTTGGCCGGCGCGGCGACGCCCGGGACGGAATCGGCCCGCGCCGTGCCCGGGCCGCCGGCCGCTGCAAGCAGGCCGACCGCCAGGGCGAGTCCGGCCCCAGGCCTCCACGGGGTACGCCACGACGACGGGATGAACGGCTGCGACATGAATGCCTCGTGCGATCGGCAACGTGCAAGCATGAGCCGAGCCGCGCCCCCGGTACGGCGCAGGGGCTTTCTTTCCGACGGGAGGCGGCTCAGCGCCGCCCGAACGGCGCCTGGCCGCGCCAGTAGCGAATCGTCAGCAGGCCACCCAGCATCCCGCCCAGGTGGGCGAAGTGGGCGACACCCGAGCTCATGACGTAGACGCCCTGGTACAGCTCGAGCAGGCCGTACAAGGCGACGAGGTATTTCGCCTTCATCGGCAGGACGAAGAAGAGCAGGATGATGCGATTGGGAAAGATCATCGCGAAGGCGAGGAGCAGGCCGAATATTCCGCCCGAGGCGCCGATCGTCGCCGCGTTCGAGTCGAGGAGGTAGTTCACGACGAGCTGGGTCAGCGCCGCAGCGACGACGCTCGCACCGTAGAACTGCAGATAGCGCTTCTGTCCCCAGACCTGCTCGAGCTCGGAGCCGAACATCCACAGGCCCAGCATGTTGAAGAACAGGTGCTCGAAGCTGCCGTGCAGGAAAGCGTAGGTGCCGATCTGCCAGGGCCAGAACTGGCCGCTGCCGAGCGGCCACAGCGCGAGCGACGAGACCAGGCCGCCAGGCAAGAGCCCCTGCTGCAGGAAGAACATCGCGACGTTGGCAAGCAGCAGCGCTTGCGTGGCGGGAGGCAGGGCGGGCATGCGGGCTCGCAAAGGCAAAGATGCGAAGTCTACGGGTCGGCCGCACCGATGCGGCCCTATGGCAAACTTGCCGCCTGCAAGCCCCGCGGCCTCGGTGGCGAAATTGGTAGACGCGCGGGACTCAAAATCCCGTTCCGCGAGGAGTGTCGGTTCGATTCCGACCCGAGGCACCAGGACGGGTCTTCAGAATCGGTTCGGTAAACCGAAATCCACGGCAAGGGCCCCGAGCTTACTCAGGTAGGTCGGGGCCTTTCGCTGTCGGGACGCGTCAGCCGGTCAAGCGGTCGTCTGGGGCACCCTCGCTAAGCAACAGCAGCATCGGAGATGGCGGTGATGACGCGGGCAGGCGCAGGAGTCGGCGGTTCGCCGGGCAGGGCCGCCTCGGGATCGGCGAAGGCGCTCGTGGCGTTCGGCGTCGCTGTCGCGTGCCTCGCCCTGGGTACCGCCTGCACGACGGAAACACCCGAGGGACTGATCCGGGCCGCGGAACGCCACATCGCCGAGCGCGACTACCGCACCGCCCAGATCGAA
>DATMGW010000332.1:0-5626 GCA_035555295.1 Caldimonas sp. | reverse complement strand
CCAGGGCGGCGCGGGCGAGGTAGTAGAAGCTGTCGACCGTCGGCGCGCCGGCCTCGTCGTCGTCGATGACGCCCGACTTGATCGCCTCGAGCAGGGTCAGGTACTCCTTGACCGAGACCTTCAGCTTGGCGGCGCGCAGGGTAAAGAAGAAGTTGATCAACATGACGGCGGGAGATTCGGCGGGCAGTCGGCGACAGCATAGCGCCGAAGGCCGACATGTTCCCCGGCGCGGGATCCGGCCCGGTTTCGGCGTTGCCGCGGCTGCGGCCGGCCCCGCGTCGCGGCATACTTCTCGCCCCACCCCGAACGAGGAGCCTCTCCATGTCTCTGCGCATCAACGACACTGCGCCCGATTTCGAAGCCGAGACCACGCAAGGAAAGATCCGCTTCCACGAGTGGATCGGCGACAAGTGGGCGATCCTCTTCTCGCACCCGAAGGACTTCACGCCGGTCTGCACGACCGAGCTCGGCTACATGGCGAAGATCGAGCCCGAGTTCACCAAGCGCAACGCCAAGCTGATCGGCCTGTCGGCCGACCCGGTCGATCGCCACGCCTCCTGGTCCAAGGACATCGAGGAGACGCAAGGCGCGACCGTCAAGTACCCGATGATCGCCGACGCCGACCTGAAGGTCGCCAAGCTCTACAACATGCTGCCGGCCGACGAGGTCGGCTCGGACGGCCGGACCGCGGCGAACAACGCGACGGTCCGCTCGGTCTTCATCATCGGTCCGGACAAGAAGATCAAGCTGATGCTGACCTATCCGATGACGACCGGGCGCAACTTCGACGAGATCCTGCGCGTCCTCGACTCGATGCAGCTGACCGCCAGGCACCAGGTCGCCACGCCGGTGAACTGGAAGCACGGCGACGACGTCATCATCGTTCCTTCGGTGACCGACGAGCAGGCGCGGCAGAAGTATCCCGAGGGCTTCAAGACCGTGAAGCCCTACCTCCGCACGGTCAAGCAGCCGGTCTAGCTAAGCTAAGCTAGGCGGCGCGAAAGCTCGGGCGGCGCGAAGACGATCGGCAAGGACTTCGAGGCCGGCCTCGCCAACCTGACGGCGGCGCAGAAATAGCTCGGCCCGCCTCAGGCTACGGCCAGCGGGCTCATCTCGTAGCGGTCGCGGCCGCGCCGCTTGGCTTCGTAGAGCGCCTGGTCGGCGCGGCGCAGCAACGCCGCCGCGTCGGTCTCGCCCGGCTCGAGCAGGGCCAGGCCGACGCTGATCGAGACGCGGACGAACGAGCCGCCGAGATGCATCGGCTCGCGCAGCGCCTCGACCAGCTTGCTCGCCACGTCCTGCGCGTCGGCGGGCTCGGCGAGTCCTTCGATGATCACCGTGAACTCGTCGCCGGCCAGTCGCGCCACCGTGTCGACGCTGCGCACCGTGGCGAGCAGTCGCCTGGCCGCGATCTTGAGCAACTCGTCGCCCGCCTCGTGGCCGCGCGTGTCGTTGACGTTCTTGAAGTGGTCGACGTCGAGGAAGAGCAGGGCGAGCGCCTTGCCGTCGCGCTCGGCACGGCGGATCGCCAGGGCGAGACGGTCGTTGAAGAGGGCCCGGTTCGGCAGGCCGGTCAAGGCATCGCACTCGGCGCGCTGGCGCAGCTCATCCTCGGCCGCCTTGCGTCTCGTGATGTCGGCGTCGGTGCCGACCAGGCGCAGGGCGTGGCCGGTGGCGTCGCGCTCGACGACCCGGCCGTGGCTGCGCAACCAGATCCAGTGTCCCGAGCGGTGGCGGACGCGGAACTCGGCCTCGTAGAGCGGGATCGTGCCGCGTACCGCCGCCCTCAGCCCGGCGAGCATGGCGCCGATGTCGTCGGGGTGGACGAAGGTGCGCATGTCCTCGGGCGCCAGCTCGGTCTCCACGCTCGGCCCGCCGCGCATCGCCGAGGCGCGCGCGCTGTAGTAGATGCGGTCGCTGACGATGTCCCAATCGAAGAGCGACAGCTCGGAGCTCTCGAGCGCCAGGGAGAGGCGCTCGGCGATTCGTCGGGCGGCGGCGATGCGCTCCTGCAGCGCCTCGGCCATGCGGTTCAAGGTGTGCGCGAGCACGCCGATCTCGCTGCCCGCGCGCACCTGGCTGCGGTGCTCGAAGCGGCCCTCGCCGAGCAGGCGCGCGTCGGCGCTCAGCTGGCGCAAGGGCGAAGCGATGCGCGCGGCGATCCAGGCGGCGAAGCAGAGGCCGGCGGCGAGCATGGCAAGGCCGAGCACCAGGCTCTCGCGTTCGCTCGCGTACGCCGAGGCGAGGGCGGCGTCGACCGGAATGCCGACGAAGACGAGCCAGGGGAGCGACCGCGAGTGCGCGAAGCCGAAGATCCGACGTACGCCGTCGAGGCCTGCGCTCTCGGCGCTGCCGCGGCGCTCGTTCATGAGGCGCTGCAGCGAGGCACGATCGAGCGGTACGGTCTGCCCGATCCAGCGCTCGGCGTCGACCGAGCGGCCGAGCAGGCGGCCGTCCGAATCGACGATCGAGACGACGGCGTCCTTGGCAAGGCTGCCTTCGGGGTCGAGCAGGCCCGGCAGCGTCGTCAACCGCGTCGACACCGAAACGACGGCGATGGTGCGCGCTCCGCGAACGATCCGCATCGCGACGACGGCGGTCCACGCGTCGCCCTTCTGCAGCCGCACCGGCGCCTCGATTGCCAGACCGGGCTCGCGCAGCGCCGTGATGAAGAACGCGCGATCCGAAGCATTCGGCCGCGCTCCGGCGGGCAGGACTTGCGACGATCCGATGTTGTTGCCGTCGGCCGACCAGAGCGAGACGTCGTGCACGTTGGGTGGAAGTTGCGCCACCAGGCCGCGCAGCACGCCGTCGTTGCCCGCCATGTCGGTGCTCGCCACCGGCAGCGTCCCGGCGAGCGCGTTGAGGAGCTGCGTGACGTCGCCGATGTGGTCGTCGAGGCGGGAGCCCGCCAGCGCTGCCACCAGCCGCATCTGCTCGCGCACGTGCTCGCGATCGCGGCCGGCCTGGCGCGCCGTGCTGAAGGCGATGTAGAGGACGAACAGCGAGCCGATCGCGAACGTCACGAGCAACATGCGCGACTGGATCCCGAAGCGCGGAAGCTTGCTGGGCAAGGGCAGGGGCAAGAGGGTGTCCGGGCGGGCGGCGAGGTGCCACGGGCCCGATGCTGCCGCATGGCGGGGCGAACGCGGCAGCCGAGCCGCGCCCGATCGTGGCGCAGTTCGCGCTCTGGTGGACTAGTCCAATCCGGTGGACTCCTGCCGGACAATCGTCTCCGCCATGCCGAAGTTCGCCGCCAACCTCACGATGCTCTTCACCGAGGTGCCGTTCCTCGATCGCTTCGAGCGAGCCGCGGCGGCCGGTTTTGTCGCCGTCGAGTTCCTCTCTCCCTATGCTCACGCGCCGCGCGAGATCAGGGCGCGCCTAGACGGGAACGGGCTCGTCGCCGTCCTCATCAACGTGCCGCCCGGCGACGCGGCGGCCGGCGAGCGCGGTGTCGCCTGCATTCCCGGACGCGAGGCGGAGTTCCGCGCCGGCGTGGCACAGGCGCTCGAGTACGCGGTCGAACTCGGCGTCTCGAACGTGCACGTGATGGCGGGCCGCACGCCCGAGGGCGAAGCGGCCGAGCGTGTCCGCCGTACCTACGTCGACAACCTGCGCCATGCCGCCGAACGGTTCGCCCCGGCCGGGGTGCGCGCCCTGATCGAGCCGCTCAACCCCTTCGACATGCCGGGCTACTACCTGAACGCGACGGCGCAGGCCGTGGCCGTGATCGACGAGGTTGCGGCCGCCAACCTGCTCCTGCAGTACGACCTCTACCATGCGCAGCGCAGCGAAGGCGAGCTGGCGGCGACGCTGGAGCGCCATCTGGCGAAGATCGGTCACCTGCAGATCGCCGACAACCCCGGCCGGCACGAGCCGGGCAGCGGCGAGATCAACTACGCATTTCTGTTCGGGCACATCGACCGGATCGGCTACCGCGGCTACGTCGGCTGCGAATACCGGCCCCTCGGAACGACCGAGGCCGGGCTCGGCTGGTTCGCGCAACGGTGGCAGGGCGGGCCGCGCGAACCAGGCGGCTGAGCGACGCGGCCGCTCGCTCGCTCCGCGGGCAGCCCGTCAACGACCGCCGAGCCCGATCGGACCCCGGAACGACGTCGGATGCATCACCGGGTGGGGCGCGCGGCGCGGGCGGTGCATGTCGAACGCCGCCGGCCGCCGGTTCGCGAACCGGCCGAATACGCCCGGGGCGAAGATCGCGACGGAGTCGTCGCCAGCGCTGCCCGCGGCTTCGGCGGAGCCGTCGAGGCGCGCCATCTGCAGGCGCAGCAGATCGGCTTCGCTGGCACGACGCGCCTGCGCTTCGATGCTGCGCTGGATCCGCTCGCTCACCGCGTCCGACTCGCGCCGCACTTCGACGGCGCGCTGCTGCGCGGCGGCGCGGTCTTCGCGCTCGAGCTGCCAGCTGCGCTCGGTCACGGCGCCGGCGGAAGGCCGGTCGGTGAGCATCGCGCGGCCGTCGGCGCCGCGCTGCAGATAGATGCGGTACTGCCCCGGCGAATCGCTCGACGACTCTGCCGCCGCCGGCCCGGCGAGCGAGGCTGCGAGCAGCAAGGCAGGAAGGACGAGCGAGGAGGCCATGATCTGTCCCGGGCGGCGTGGCGCGAGACCTGACTGTGCCACCGTTCGCCACGCCGCGCTCGGCGTTGAGGATCGACCTTGATACCCTTGCGCATCTTTACCTGCCGCGCCCTCATGACACCCGACCGACTCTTCAGCGCCGACAAGCTCGCCGACGTCGTCGCCGCCATCGTTCGCGGCGCCGGCTCGACGCCCGAAGAGGCCGGGCAAGTCGCAGCGAACCTGGTCGAGGCGAACCTGCGCGGCCACGATTCGCACGGCGTCGGCATGGTGCCGCGCTACATCGACGCGGTGCAGGAAGGCGGCCTCGCGGTCAATGCGCATGTCGCCATCCGCGCCGATTCCGGCGCCCTCCTCACGCTCGACGGCCGGCACGGCTACGGCCAGGTCATCGGCGCCGAGGCGATGGCGCTCGGGATCGAGCGGGCGCAGCGGCTGGGCGTGTGCGTCGTCGGCCTGGCCCATTCGCATCACCTCGGCCGGATCGGCCACTGGGCCGAGCAGTGCATCGCCGCAGGACTCGTCTCGATCCACTTCGTCAACGTCCTGGCGCGGCCGATCGTCGCGCCGTTCGGCGGGCGCGACGCGAGGCTCGGAACGAATCCGTTCTGCGTCGGTATCCCGCGTCCCGGCAGCGAGCCGATCGTGCTCGACTTTGCGACGAGCAGGATCGCCCAGGGCAAGACCCGGGTCGCCTACAACAAGGGCTTGCCGGTGGAGCCGGGGACGATCATCGACGACCACGGCGAGCCGACCACCGACCCGCGCTTCACCGTCGTCGAGCCGACCGGCGCGCTCCTGCCGTTCGGCGAGCACAAGGGCGCCGGCCTGGCCCTGATCTGCGAGCTGCTCGGCGGCGCGCTCGCCGGGGGCGCGACGGGCGGATCGCTAGGCGACGGGCGCAGGCGAGTCCTCAACAGCATGTTCTCGATCCTCGTCGATCCGGGGCGCCTGGGCACGGCAGCGAACCTGGCGCGCGAGATGGAGTCGTTCGTCGCCTGGACGACGGCGTCGCCGCCGGCGG
>DATMGW010000331.1:0-4066 GCA_035555295.1 Caldimonas sp. | reverse complement strand
TGTGTTCAACAAGGCCGATGCGGCGCCAGGCCGCGCGCGTTCCGTCGCGGAAGTGCACGCCGGCCGGGTCATCTCGGCGGCGACGGGCCAGGGGCTGGACGCCTTGCGCCGCGAGTTGCTTGCCCGGGCCGGCTGGCAAGGCCAGGCCGAAGGTGTCTTCATCGCCCGCGCCCGCCACATCGCCGCCTTGCAGCGCGCCCGTGCCCACCTCGCCGACGCCGCTGCGCATGCCCGCGCGGGCGATGCCGCGCTCGAGCTCGTCGCCGAGGAACTGCGGGCTGGGCACGACGCGCTCGGAGAGATCACCGGCGCCTTCACCGCCGACGATCTGCTCGGCGTCATCTTCAGCCGCTTTTGCATCGGCAAGTAAGCGGCGCCGCCGCCGATCGGCGGAGGGCGAGACCCGACGAATGGGGCGCAGGCGTGCAGGAGTGGCGTTGTCGGCCGGCGTTCACCATCGATAATTCGCCTAGGGACAGGATCGATCGCGGCCGTGCCGGGATCGGTCGGGTGGAGAGGCAGCATGGAAATCGACGAACTCGTGACGGCGGTACAGACGCTCAACGCGGACGACGCCTTTCGCGCCCGCCTGTCGCTCGAGAACTGGCGCGTCCTTGCTCCCTACCTGGCCCGCTACGAGATTCGCGCCGGCGACCTGCTCATCAAGCAGGGCGACGCCGACCGTTCCATGTATTTCATCGCCCAAGGCAGCATGCAGGTCTTCGTCACCGGCGGCCCGCCCGGCAGCAACCGCGTTGCGATCCTGCGCGCCGGATCCGTCGTCGGCGAGCCCGGTCTTTTCGGCGACACGCCGCGTACGGCGAACGTCGAAGCGATGACGCCGTGTGTCGTCTGGGCGCTGCGCGGCCCGCGCATGGAAGAGCTTGCGCAACGTTCGCCGGCGCTCGCCCTCGAGTTGCTGCGTGCCGCCGGCGCCGTGATGGCGATCCGCTTTCGCGCGACGCTCGCGAAGCAGGCGCCGGTCACCTGATCCCGGCGAGGGCCTGCGCGAGCCCTCCCGTGGAGTTAACAGGCCCTACGCCGAGCGCAGGAGCTTTTCCTCGGCACGCGCGAGCGGCTCAGGCAGCCCCGACAGGACGAGCGTGTCGCCCGCGGCGAGGGCGAGCTCGTCGTCCGGCTGGAGCACGACGCCGGAGGCACGACGCAGCGAGACGACGCTGACGCCGCTCGAGGGGAGCTTCTGTTCGCCGAGCGGGCGGCTCACGCTGGCGCTGGTCGGCGACAGGGTGACGCTGAGGAGCCTGGCCTGCTCGAGCTCGTCGGGCGTGTCGTCGTCGGCGCCGTGGAAGTAGCCGCGGAGGAGCCCGTAGCGCGCATCGCGCTGCTCCTGCACGACGCGCAGCACGCGCTGCATCGGCACGCCGACGAGCGCCAGCGCGTGGCTTGCGAGCATGAGCGAGCCCTCGATCGCCTCGGGAACGACTTCGGTGGCGCCGGCGCTGCGCAGCCGCTCGAGGTCGGCATCGTCGATGGTGCGGACGATGACCGGCACTCTCGGCGCATGCGTCTGCACGAGGTGCAGGATCTTCAGGGCCGACGGCGTGTCGTGATAGCTGACGACGACGGCGTTGGCCCGCGCCAGCCCGGCCGCCATCAGGCTCTGCAGTCGCGCCGCGTCGCCGAAGACGACGCTTTGGCCCGCGGCGGCGGCCTGGCGGATCCGGTCGGGGTCGAGGTCGAGCGCGATATAGGCGATCTTCTCGTGCTCGAGCAGGCGCGCCAGGTTCTGCCCGCTGCGCCCGAAACCGCAGATGATGATGTGCGATTCGGTGTTGATGGCGCGCCGGGCGATCGTCGTCATCGCCACTGATTGCAGCAGCCAGTCGCTCGCCGACAGGCGCATGACGATGCCGTTGCTGTACATGAACAGGAAAGGTGTCGCCAGCATCGAGAGCACCATGCTCGCGAGCACCGGCGTGAGCAGTGCCTCGGGCAGGAGATGGCGTTCGGTGGCCAGCGTCAGCAGGACGAAGCCGAACTCGCCCGCTTGCGCCAGGTACAGGCCCGTACGCAGGGCCACCCCGGGGCCGGCGCCGAAGACGCGCGCCAGCACCGTCACCAGCGCGAACTTGAAAAGGACGGGCAAGGCGGTGAGCGTGAGTACCAGCGGCCACTCGCGCAGCGCCGCCGGCGCATCGAGCTTCATGCCGATTGTGATGAAGAACAGGCCGAGCAGGACATCGTGAAACGGACGGATGTCGGTCTCGACCTGGTGCTTGTATTCGGTCTCGGCGATCAGCATTCCCGCGATGAATGCGCCGAGCGCCAGCGACAGGCCGGCCAGCGCGGTGAGCCAGGCCAGACCGAGCGTGACGAGCAGCAGGTTGAGGATGAAGAGCTCCTCGCTCTTCCTGCGCACGACGAGCGTTAGCCACCAGCGCATTACGCGTTGGCCGCCGACGAACAGCACCCCGAGCAGCACCGCCGCCTTCAGGAACGCAAAGGCGAGCTCGCGCAGCAAAGCCTCGGGCGACGACCCGAGCGCGGGAATGAGGACGAGCAAAGGCACGACGGCGAGGTCCTGGAACAGCAGGACGCCCATCACGCGGCGGCCGTGCTCGGTCTCGAGCTCGAGGCGATCGGCCATCAGCTTGACGACGATCGCCGTCGAGCTCATCGCCAGCGCACCACCGAGCGCGACGGCGCTCTGCCAGTCGAGGCCCAAGCCGCGCCGGCCGGCGAGCGTGAATCCCCAGGCGAGCAGGGCGTTGCCGGCGACGGCGGCGAGCATCGTCAGCACGACCTGGCTCGAGCCCAGGCCGAAGACGAGCTTTCTCATGCTGCGCAGCTTCGGCAGGTTGAACTCGAGGCCGATCACGAACATCAGGAAAACGATGCCGAACTCGGCGAGGTAGGCGATGCCGGCCGGGTCGGCAGCGAGCGCCAGCGCATTCGGCCCGATCAGCATGCCTACGGCGAGATAGCCGAGCATCGGCGGCAAGCGCATGAACCGGCAGACGACGACGCCGGCGACGGCGGCGACAAGAAAGAGCAGCGTCTGTTCGAGCGAAGAAGTCATTCGCGCGGGGCACCGGAAGCGTACAGGGTCGAACCCTAGAATCGGTCGATCCTACTGGACCCGTCCGCAAGCTTCGTGCCTTCGCCGCCTCCGTTCAACGCCGCGCGCGCCCTCGAGCTCGCGCGCACAACGCTCGACATCGAAGCGCGTGCGCTCGAAGGCCTCAAGGCGCGCCAGGGCGAAGGCTTCGTCGCCGCTGTGAAGGCGCTGCTCGAGTGCGAGGGCCGCGTCGTCGTGATGGGCATGGGCAAGAGCGGTCACGTCGGGCGCAAGGTCGCGGCGACGCTCGCCTCGACCGGAACGCCCGCCTTCTTCGTCCATCCCGGCGAAGCCAGTCACGGCGACCTCGGCATGGTGACGCCGGCCGACGTCGTCCTTGCCATCTCGAACTCGGGCGAGAGCGAGGAGATCGGCGCCATCGTGCCGGCGATCAAGAGGCTCGGCGTCACGCTCGTGGCGATGACGGGGCGTGAAGACAGCAACCTGGCCGGCCTCGCCGACATCGTCCTTTCGAGCGCCGTCGACCAGGAGGCGTGCCCGCTCAACCTCGCGCCGACGGCGAGCACGACGGCGCAGATGGCGCTCGGCGACGCGCTCGCCGTCGCCTTGCTCGACGCGCGCGGCTTTCGCGAGGAAGACTTCGCGCGTTCGCATCCGGGCGGCAGCCTCGGCAGGAAGCTCCTGATGCACGTCGGCGACCTGATGCATGTCGGCGACGCGGTACCGAAAGTCGGCATCGACGCGCTCGTTCCCGACATGCTGCGCGAGATGACGCGAAAGGGCTTCGGTTTCACGGCAGTGACCGTTGGCGACGGCGGCGTCGCCGGCATCTTCACCGACGGCGACCTGCGCCGCCTGATCGAGACCGGCGCCGACCTGCGCCGGCTCGCCGCGCATGAGGTGATGCACGCCGGCCCCAAGCTCATTCGTAGCGAGGCGCTCGCCGTCGAGGCCGCCGAGCTGATGGAGCGGCATCGGGTCACGGGGCTGCTCGTCGTCGATGGCGAAGGCCGCCTGGTCGGCGCC
>DATMGW010000330.1:0-5523 GCA_035555295.1 Caldimonas sp. | reverse complement strand
AAGCGCGGCTTCTTCGGCCGCAACAACCTGGAGTCGCAGCCGATGCAACCGGGCGACGCGCTGATCGTTCCGAACCAGCTCGACTTCGAGACCTGGGGCCGGGCGTTCGTTCGCAACTTGAAGGACATCTCGCTCATCTTCGGGCAGTTCGGCCTCGGCATCGCGGCGATCCATTCGCTCTGATCGATGCTCAGCGCCGAATCGACCACGCCGCTGGCCGCCGCCCAGGCGCCCTTCGACGCCGCCGATGGCGCCGACGACGGACCCGCCGTCGGCGTGACCGACGTCCTCACCTGGCTCGGAGACGCTAAGGCGCTGATCGGTGCCGTGACGCTCGCGGCGGCGATTCTGTCCCTCGTCGTCGCCCTCGTACTGCCTCCGATCTACACGGCGCGAACGACGCTTCTGGCGCCCGGATCGCAACAGCAAAGCGGCTCGGCCGCGGCCCTGGCCGCGCTCGGCTCGCTCGGCGGCCTAGCCGGCGGGCTGGCGCCGAAGTCGCCCGACGAGCTCTATGTGGCGCTGCTAAGGAGCGACAGCGTCGACCACGCGCTCGACGAGCGCTTCAACCTCAAGTCGCACTACGACGTCGACAGCTTCGAGGCGCTGCGCCTGGTGCTTCCCAAGTACATCCGTGTCGCGTCGGACAAGAAGAGCGGCATCATCAGCGTCGAAGTCGACGACCGGAACGCGCAGTTCGCCGCCGACCTGGCGAACGCCCACGAAGCCGAGGTGACGAAGCTGCTCGGGCGGCTCGCCGTGTCCGAGGCGCAGCTGCGCCGCGTCTTCTTCGAAAAGCAGCTGAAGGACACGAAGGAAGACCTGATCAAGGCCGAGAAGGCCTTGCAGGGAGTGCAGGAGAAGTCGGGGGTGATCGTCCTCGACAAGCAGGCCGAGGCCCTCATCAACGGCGCGGCGCTCCTGCGGGCCCAGATCACCGAGCGCGAGGTGCAGCTGAAGGTGCTGCGCACCTCGGCGACGGAGCAGAACCCCGACGTCCAGCGCCTCAACTCGGAGCTGCAGGCGTTGCGTTCCGAGCTCGCGCGAATGGAATCGACGCAAGGCGGCACGAGCGGCAGCGCCGTCGACATGCCGGTCGGCAAGATCCCGGAGGCCGCGGTCGACTACATTCGTGCCCGCCGCGAGGTGAAGCTGCAGGAAACGCTGCTCGAAAGCATGGTGCGCCAGTACGAGATCGCCAAGCTCGACGAAGCGAAGGAAGGCCCGGCGCTGCAGCAGGTCGACATCGCCTTGCCGCCCGACCACAAGTCGAAGCCGTCGCGCGCGATGATCGTTCTAGGCAGCACGCTCGCCGCGTTCTTCGCCGCCGCGGCCTGGGTCGTCGTGCGCCGCTATGCAGCTTTGACGCGTGCCGCCGACCCGCAGCGCGAGGCGGCGTGGAAGCGCTTGATGCGCGCCTGGAGCCTGCGCCGCGCCTGAGCAGGGCGCCGAAGCCGGGGCGCGGCGCGTTCAGCGCGTCCCTTGCTAGGAGGCGTCGGGCGCGCGCAATTCGACCCGGCCGCGCGGCGTATCGAGGATCGCGCAGAGCGGCGACGCGGGCGACCGTTCGGCCGGCGCCGCCGCGTCGACACCGAGGAGCGCGGCGAGTGGCGCGGCGATGCCGCCGACGGCGATCGCCTCGAGCCGCACCGCGCTTTCCGGCAGGGCGTCGCTGGGGTGCTCATCGCCCCATTCGATGAGGAGCGGCACAGCGCCTCGCGCGGCTCGGCCGCCGTCGTCGCGCACCGTGATGCGCCAGCGCAGGAGGCCGCGCGGCGTCATCCGCTCGGCCGCGGTGACTGCGCCCTGATCGAAGCCGGCGCTGCGCAAGGCAGCGGCGCTCGCCTCGATGTCTGCGGTCCGGGCGACCCAGTGGACCAGGCGTGGCGCCACGGCGATCGCCCGGTGCAGTTCCGCCGCGTCGAGGTCGAACCAGCGCGGTCTTTGCGGCACCGGCGCCTGCGGATCGATGGCGACGATCTCGAGGTAGGTGCGCGGGAAGCGCGGCGAGCCGATCGCGAGCAGCCGGTTGTGCGTTGCCATCAGCGGGTGCTTACCGCCCGGCGCGGGGACGACGCCCAGCGTCGCTTCGCACCACGCCGCGCCTTCGTCGAGCGTGCGCGCGGCGACGACCAGGTGATCGGGCGCGATGCGCGCGGAACGGGCGCCGCGCTCCGCCGTCACAGGCTCAGCTCGCCGCGCACGCAGGTCACGCTGCTCCCGCCGATCCAGACCGTGCCGTCTTCGCGCGCGACGTGGACGCGGCCGCGCCGGCCGACGCGCTCGCCTTGCGCGACGATATAGCGTTCGGGCGCGAGACCGGCGCCGATCAGCCACTCCGCCAGGCCGGCGTTGAGGCTGCCGGTGACCGGGTCTTCGGTGACGCCGGCCGATGCCGCGAAGGCGCGCACTTCGAAGCCGCATTCGGGGTCGCCGGGACGCGGCGCGATGACTCCGACCTTGGCGAGCGTGCGCAGCGCGACGTGGTCGGGCTCGAGGGCGAGCACCGTCTCGGCACGATCGAGGAGGAAGCCGATCCAGAGCGGCCCGTTGTCGAGCGACTGCGTGGCATGGATCGCTTCGCGCGGCACGCCGAGCGCACTGACGATGCGATCGAGCTGGGCCGCATCGACGCTCGCCCGGCGCAGCGGCGGCGCGGCGAAGGCGGTGCGGCCCGCCTCGCGGCGAATGCGAACGCGGCCGACGCCGCATTGCTGCACCACTTCGCCCGCGACGCGCGGCACGCCGCCGCGTTCGAGCCAGGCGTGGCAGCTGCCGAGCGTCGGATGGCCGGCGAAAGGCAGCTCGCCGCCGGGCGTGAAGATGCGCACTTGGTAGTCGGCGCCGGGATCGGTCGGCGCGAGAAGGAAGCTCGTCTCGCTCAGGTTCGTCCAGCGCGCCAAGGCCTGCATGCGCGCCTCGTCGAGCGCATCGGCGCCGTGCACGACAGCCAGCGGGTTGCCGAGCAGCGGCCGGTCGGTAAAGACGTCGACCTGGCTGAACGCGAAGCTCGTCATGGCATCGTCTCCAGAGCCGCGGCGAGGGCGCGAACGCCGCGTTCGATCGCCTCGGGCGGCACCGTCACGTACGACAGGCGCATCGTGTTGGCTCGCGCCGCGCCGGCGAAGAAGGGTGTGCCGGGAACAAAAGCGACGCCGCGCTCGACGGCGCGCGGCAGCAACGCCTCGGCGTCGATTCCCGCAGGTAACTCGACCCAGAAGAACATGCCGCCGCCCGGCACGCTCCAGCGGCACGCGCGCGGTCCCGCCGTCGGCAGGTGGGCGAGAAGCGCAGCCTGCATCGCGTCGCGCTGCGCCTTGTAGCGAGCGCGGATCGTCGGCACGTGCTCCTTCAGGAAGCCGTCGCGGATCACTTCGTGAACCAGGCGCTGGTTGAAGCCGGGCGTGTGCAGGTCGGCCGCCTGCTTGCCTTGCAGCAACTCGGCGTAGACGGCCGGTGGCGCGATCGCGTAGCCGAGGCGCAGTCCCGGCGCGAGCACCTTCGAAAAACTCCCAAGGTAGATCGTTCCTTCGGGCCAGCGCGCGGCGATCGGCGCCGCCGGCGGCGCGTCGAACCACAGCTCGCCGTACGGGTTGTCCTCGACGATGGGCAGGCCGATCGCCTCGGCGCAGCGCGCGATCTCGGCGCGCCTTACCGCGCCGATCGAGCGGCCGCTCGGGTTCTGGAAGTTCGGCAGCACGTAGACGAAGCGCGCGCCGGCTCCGTCGCGTCGCAAAGCCTCGGGCAGCGGGCCTTCGCCGTCGCACGCGATCGGCGTGAACTCGGGCTCGTAGGCGCTGAACGCCTGGAGCGCCCCGAGATAGGTCGGCGACTCGACGACGACGCGGCTGCCGGCATCGACGAGCGCCCTGGCGACGAGATCGAGCCCCTGCTGCGAGCCGGTCGTGATGAGGACCTGCGAGGCGTCGACGCGCAGGCCTTGTCCGGCCATCTCGGTGGCGACCCACTCGCGCAGCGGCGTGTAGCCTTCGCTCGCCGCGTACTGCAGCGCCTCGCGCGGGCTCTCGCGCAGCACCCGATCCGCGGCGACGCGCATCGCCTCGGCGGGAAAGGTCTCGGGCGACGGTAGCCCGCCGGCCAGCGAGATGATTCCCGGCCGATCGGTGAGCTTGAGGATCTCGCGGATCACCGAAGGATTCATCCGCGCCGTTCGCGCGGCGAGGTGCCAGGGGCCGGCGGCTCGCCGCGCGTTCATGAGCGCACCCCGCACGCGGCGGGCGCGGGCGACGCGACGGGCGAACGCGCCACCGGCATGGCGCGGCCGACGATGACCGTCGCGACGACGGCGAGCGCGAAGGCGAGCGTCGTCGCATCGATCCTCTCGCCAAGCAGCGGCACGGCAAAGAGCATCGCCAGGAACGGCTGCACCAGCTGCACCTGGCTGACCCGCACCGTGCCGCCGATCGCCAGGCCGCGGTACCAGGCGAAGAAGCCCAGCCACATCGAGAAGACCGTGACGTAGGCGAAGCCGCCCCACGCGGCCCAGCTCGCCGTGTGCGCCGGCCAGCTCACGAGCGTTGCCGGAAGCGTCAGCGGCCAACTCGCGACGAGCACCCAGCAGATGACGTGCTCTGCCGGCATCCGCATCGCCAGGCGCGCCCCCGCAACGTAGCCGATCGCGGCGCTAGCGACCGCGCCGAGCAGCAGGGCGTCGCCGAGGCCCAGCGCGCCTTCGCCTCGCCATGCCGCGAAAGCGAGGACCAGCGCGCAACCGAGCGCGGCGCAGAGCCAGAAGCCCGGCGAAGGCCGCTGCCGGAACGAGACCGCGGCGGCGACCGCCGTCGCCAGCGGCAGCACGCCGGTGACGACTGCCGCGTGCACCGCGTCGACATGGCGCAGTGCGAAGCCCAGGAGGAGTGGAAAGCCGACCACCGTGCCGAGGGCCGAGACGAGGATCGCCACCCGGTCCTCGCGGCACGGCCGAGGGGCGCGCAGCGCGAGCAGCGTGGCGCTGGCGAGCAAGGCAGCGAACGCGGCGCGACCGGCGGCGACGAAGAGCGGCGACAGCTGCGGTTCGCCGGCGCTGCCGACTGCCAGTCGAGTCATCGGCACCGTCAAGGCGAAGATGACGACGCCGACGAAGCCGAGCACGAGGCCGCGCGTCTCGTGCCCGTCGATGGAAGAGGAAGCGGCCGGCATCGTGATTCGCTTTTGCTCAGTGTAGGCGAGCGATCGACACACGACCAGTACACTTCGCCGCATGACACGCCTCGCTGTATCGTCTCCAGCACCGGCACGGCGCCCGGCTCGTGCGACGCAGCCGTTGCCCGTCGCCTCGGCCGGGCCCGCGCTCTCGCGCCGCTCCGACACGACGCTCGCAGAGCAGCTGACCGGGCGCTACGCCGAGCTGATCCGGCAGCGGCTGCTCGCCCCCGGCGTGCGCCTGCCGTCGGTACGCGAGTGCGCGCGCCGCCATGAGGTGAGCCCGGCGACCGTCGTCGGCGCCTACGACCAGCTGCTCGCGCGCGGCCTCGTCGAGGCGCGCCCGCACCGCGGCTTCTT
>DATMGW010000329.1:0-4288 GCA_035555295.1 Caldimonas sp. | reverse complement strand
CTGTTCCACGAGCTGGGCCCAGCTCGACGCCGGGTGAATGTTGACTTCGATCACGCCCGGATCGGGAGTGACGCGCAGGACGCTCAGGCGCGGATCCTTGGGCGGCTCGTAGCCTTCGAGGATCACGCGCACCTCCAGGGCCCGCGCCGTGTCTTCGACGGCCGCGACGAGGTCGAGGTAGTCCTCGAGGGCGGCGACCGGCGGCATGAAGACGTAGAGACGGCCCTCACGCGGCTCGACGCTGAGCGCCGTCCGGACGACGAAGCGGGCCGATTCGAACGGCTGCAAGGCCGGCGGCGACGCCTTCGTCCGATCGCCACCAGCCTCGCCATGCTCGGGCGAGCCGACGTCGTGCGCCCCGTGCGGCGTCGCGTGCTCGTGCTGGTCGCCCTCGCCGTGCGACGGTGTCGCGTGCCAGAACGCGTCGTCGTGGTGGATCGCAGGGCGCGGCGGCAACGGCGCGAAAGTCTGCGTCGGGTCGGGCGCTTCGAGCCAGGGCAGGTCAGAGGCGGCGACCCAGGGCAGCGAATCGAGGGGCAGGCGATAGCCGATCGGCGAATCGCCCGGGATCAGGTAGCAGCGATCGTCGCGCAGGTACCACGGGCTCGAGAGCCACCGCTGCGGGTGGCGCTCGTCGCGCCGCAGCGGCAGTGCATAGCCGACCGGCGTTTCGAGGCCGCGCTGGAAGACACGGCGCAGCCGCTTGCGCTCGAGCGGGTCGGCGAGGCGCGCGTCGAACGGATCGACGTTACCCGGCAGCTTGTGCTCGCGCCACAGGAAATACGACGCGTCCTCGTACGCGGCAAAGACGTTGCCGGTGTCGATGCCCAGGCGCCCGGCGAGGCGGCGCACGAAGTCGCCCGCCGACTCGACCGTCGCGCCGAGGTCGTCGTGCTCGTCGGCGAAGAGCTGCGGATCGGTCCATATCGGCTCGCCGTCCTTGCGCCAGTACAGATTGAGCGACCAGCGCGGCAGCTGCTCGCCCGGGTACCACTTGCCCTGGCCGAAATGGAGCAGCCCGCCGGCGCCGTATTTCGCGCGCAGCCGCTCCATCAGCGCGACGCTGAGGAGTCGCTTGTTCGGCCCGAGCGCCTCGGTGTTCCATTCGCCGCCCTCGCGGTCGTCGATCGAGACGAAGGTCGGCTCGCCGCCCTGGGTGAGACGAACGTCGAGGCGTTGCAGGTCGGCATCGACCTGCGCGCCGAGGGCGTCGATCGATTCCCACTGCGAGTCGGTGTAGGGCAGCGTCACGCGCGGCGCTTCCCAGATGCGCCGCACCGACATGTGGTGCTCGAAGGTCGTCTCGCACGCCTCGATCTCGCCGCTGATCGGTGCCGCCGACGATGGCTCGGGCGAGCACGCGAGCGGAATGTGTCCCTCGCCGGCGTACAGCCCCGAGGTCGGATCGAGGCCGATCCAGCCGGCTCCCGGAAGGTAGACCTCGCACCAGGCATGCAGGTCGGTGAAATCGACCTCGGTGCCACTCGGCCCGTCGAGCGACTTGACATCGCTCTTCAGCTGGATCAGATAGCCGGAGACGAAGCGCGCCGCCAAGCCCAGGTGGCGCAGCAGCTGCACCAGCAGCCAGCCGCTGTCGCGGCACGAGCCGCTCGCATTGACGAGCGTCTCCTCGGGCGTCTGCACCCCCGCCTCCATGCGGATCAGGTAGGCGATGTCCTTCTGCAGGCGCTGGTTGAGGCCGACCAGGAAGCCGTTCGTCGGTTGCCTGCTCGCGTCGATGGCGGCGAGATACTCGGCGAAGCGCGGCGTCGCCGGGTCCTTGTGCAGGTAGGGCGCGAGCTCGATCAGGAGCTCGGGGGCGTAGGTGAACGGGAACTGCTCGGCGCTCGGCTCGAGGAAGAAATCGAAGGGATTGAGCACCGCCATCTCGGCGACCAGGTCGACCTCGACGCGAAAGAAGGTCGTCATCTTCGGGAAGACGAGGCGCGCGAGGTAGTTCGACTGCGGGTCCTGCTGCCAGTTGACGAAGTGCGTCGTCGGCTCGACGCGCATCGAGTAGCTGAGGATGCGCGTTCGCGAGTGCGGTGCCGGGCGCAGCCGCACGATCTGCGGCCCGAGGTGGATCGGCCGGTCGTAGCGGTAGTGCGTGATGTGGTTGAGCGCGACGTGGATCGACATTCAGGGCCTTCCTGAAGGCGCATCGATTGTCGACGTGCGGCCGGCCGGGCGCCGGGCCGCCCCAAGCCCGGCCGCGTCCCCTCGGGGGGCAGCGCAGCGGCAAAGCCGCGAGCGTGGAGGCGTCATGTCAGGCGGCCACGGGCACGAGGAAGTCGCGGCTGATCCCTGCCCCCAGCGCGTTCACGCGCTCCAGGAATTGCGTCAGGTAGGCGTGCAGGCCGGTCGCGAGGATCTCGTCGATGCGGCCGTATTGCAGGTCGGCGTCGAGGCGGCCGGCCAGGCGCAAGGTGTCGCGCGACTGGTCGTTAGCGACGCGCTGCAGGTTCGAGACGACCTCGTGCATGCAGGCGGCCAGCGATCGCGGCATGTCGGGGCGCAGGATCAGCAGCTCGGCGACCTTCTCGGGACGGATGACGTTGCGATAGACCTTGCGATAGACCTCGAAGCCGGAGACCGACCGCAGCACCGCCGACCAGTGATAGAAGTCGAATTCGACGTCCTTGCCGCCCGCTTCGGCCTGGCTCGGCGCCTGCGCCGCTCCCTGCGCCTGCGCCTGGGCCTGTGTCTGCAACTGGCGAAGCTGCGCCGCACGCTCGCGCCCGGTTCCGGCGAAGCCGAAGAACTCGGCATCGACGGCGTGAAACTTCACGTCGAGCAGGCGCGCCGTGTTGTCGGCACGCTCGAGGAAGCTGCCGATGCGCAGGAAATGGAAGGCCTCGTCCTGCAGCATCGTTCCCACGGTCACGCCGCGCGACAGGTGCGAGCGGAACTTGACCCACTCGAACGCCTCGCCCGGGCTCCTCTGGAACGCGTCGCCTTCGACCATGCGCTGGAATTCGAGCCAGGTCTGGTTCTGCGTCTCCCAGACCTCGGTCGTCAGCGTGCCGCGCACGGCGCGGGCGTTCTCGCGCGCCGCCATCAGGCAGGAGCGGATCGACGAGCCGTTCGCCGCGTCGCTCACCATGTAGTCGATGACGCTTCTCGGCGTGACCGCTCCGTGCCGCTTGGCGAAGTCGCCAGTCAGCTCGCTGATGCTCAGGAGACCGCGCCAACCGCGTTCGGCGGCGTCGTCGGACTGCGGCAGCAGCGACATCTGGTAGTTGACGTCGAGCATGCGCGCGGTGTTCTCGGCCCGCTCCATGTAGCGTGCCATCCAGAACAGGTGATCGGCGGTGCGCGACAGCATCGGCTTGTTCCCTTCAGGCCTCGAGGATCCAGGTGTCCTTGGTCCCACCGCCCTGCGACGAGTTGACGACGAGCGAGCCTTCCTTGAGCGCCACCCGCGTCAACCCGCCCGGCACCATCTGCACCGTCTTGCCCGAGAGGACGAAAGGACGCAGGTCGATGTGCCGCGGCGCGATCCCGCTCTCGACGAAGGTCGGGCAGGTCGACAGCGCGAGCGTCGGTTGCGCAATGTAGCGGGCCGGGTCGGCCTTCAGCGCGACGCGGAAATGGTCGATCTCCGCGCTCGTCGCCGCCGGGCCGACGAGCATGCCGTAGCCGCCGGCGCCGTGCACCTCCTTGACGACGAGCTCGCCGAGGTGATCGAGCACGTAGGCCAGGCCCTCCGGCTCGCGACACAGGTAGGTCGGGACGTTCGCGAGGATGGGCTTTTCGCCGAGGTAGAACTCGATCATCTTCGGCACGTACGGGTAGATCGACTTGTCGTCGGCGACGCCGGTGCCGATGGCGTTGGCCAACGTGACGTTGCCGGCGCGGTAGGCCGAGAGCAGGCCGGGGACGCCGAGCATCGAATCCTTGCGGAAGACGAGCGGGTCGAGAAAATCATCGTCGAGCCGGCGATAGATCACGTCGACGCGTTGCGGCCCTTGCGTGGTGCGCATGAAGACGGTTTCGTCCTTGACAAAGAGATCGCGGCCCTCGACCAGCTCGATACCCATCTGCTGCGCTAGGAAAGTGTGCTCGAAATAGGCGCTGTTGAAGGCGCCTGGCGTAAGCAGAACGACGGTTGGATCGGTGACGCCAGCCGGCGCGACGGTGCGCAGGTTTTCCAGCAACTTGTCCGGGTAATGCTGCACCGGCGCGATCTTGTGCCGCGAGAAGAGTTCGGGAAAGAGGCGCATCATCATCTTGCGGTCCTCGATCATGTAGGACACGCCGGACGGCACGCGCAGATTGTCTTCGAGCA
>DATMGW010000328.1:0-8381 GCA_035555295.1 Caldimonas sp. | reverse complement strand
GGGCCGGCCGAGCCGCGCGTGCCGTTGCTCCTCGACTCACCGCATTCCGGCTTCGACTTTCCCGCCGACTTCGGCGCCGCGGTCAGCGAGTTCGACCTGCGCGACGGCGAAGACTGCTTCGTCGACGAGCTGTGGATGCCGGCCACCGAACGCGGCGTCGGCCTGCTCGCGGCGCGCGCGCCGCGCACCTACATCGACTACAACCGGCACGCCGGCGACATCGACCTGGCGCTCATCGAAGGCGGGCAATGGCCCGGCGAGCTCGTGCAAAGCGGCAAGGCGCGTCTGGGCAAGGCGCTCGTCTGGCGCACGCTCGACGACGGCCGCGCCATCTACGACCGCAAGCTCGGCGTCGACGAGGTGCACCGTCGCATCGAGCGCTACCACCGGCCCTATCACCATGCCCTGCAGAAGCGGATCGAGGCCACACACGCCTGCTTCGGCGCGAGCTGGCACATCGACTGCCACTCGATGAACGCGGTCGGAGGCGCGCAGGCCGAAGGCGGCCCCGGAGTGCCGCGCGCCGACATCGTCCTCGGCGACCGTGATGGCACGACCTGCGACGCCGCCTTCACGGAATTCGTCCGTTCCCACCTGGCCGCCCTCGGCTACGACGTCAGGGTCAACGATCCGTACAAGGGCGTCGAGCTCGTACGCGCCTACTCGAACCCGGCGGCGCGGCGCATGAGCCTGCAGCTCGAGGTCAACAAGCGCCTCTACATGGACGAGGCGACGCTGCAAAAGAGCGCCGGCTTCGCCACCGTTCGCGAGCACCTTGCGTCGCTCGTCGACGCCGTCCTCGACTACGCGGCGAGCGCTGCGCGCATGTCTTGACCCCCTTGAAGAACGCCGTGCCGCAACGCGTGCAGCTCAAGCGCAGCCGCGGCTGGAAGATGCCGGCGAACGCGGTGAAGGTCGATCGCACGACGCGCTGGGGCAATCCGTTCACGATCGCCGACTGCGGCAGCGCGGCGATCGCGGTCGCGCAGCACCGGCGCTGGATGCGCGGCGAGATTCCGGCGCCCGGCGGCGTCGTGCCGCCTTCGCCCGAAACGATCCGCGGCGCCCTCGCCGGACGCGATCTCGCCTGCTGGTGCGCGGCCGACGGACCGTGCCACGCCGACCTGCTCCTCGCGATCGCCAACAGGAAATAGGCGGCCGCCGCTCAGGCCGCAGCCCGCCCGAGCGGCAGCGACAGGGTCGCCACGGCGCCGCCGTCGCGCGAGTTCTTCAGCGTGACGCGGCCGCGATGCAGCTCGGCGATCTCCTTGACGAACGACAGGCCCAGGCCCGTGCTCTTCTTCGCCGTCGCCGGGCGCGGCAGCGAATAGAACTTCTCGAACACCTTGCTCTCGGCGTACTCGGGAATGCCCGGGCCCGAATCGCTGACGACGATGTCGCAGGTGCGCGCTTGGGCAACGACGTCGATGCGCACCTTGCCGCCGGGCGGCGAGAAGTCGAGTGCGTTGGCGACCAGATTGGCGACGGCGCGCTGAAGCAGAAAGGCGTCGCCGTCGACGACGGGCAGGCTGGCGGCGCAGTTCGCCTCGATCGCCAGGCCGCGCGCCAGCGCCGCCGGTCCGGCCGCGGCCGCGACCTCGGCGACGAGCGGGCCGATCGAGACCGGGACGGCGCGGTCGAGGCTCTTTCTCGATTCGAGCGCCGTCAGCTCGAGCATGCGATCGACGAGCTCCTGGATGCGCTGCGTCTCGCGCGCGATGTTGGCGATGAAGCGCGTGCGGTCGGCGTCGGGCATCGGCTCCTGCAGCAGCTCGGCGGCGCCGCGGATCGCCGAGAGCGGGCCCTTCACTTCGTGCGTCAGCGTCTGCACGTAGTCGGCGACGTAGTTGCGGCCGGCGAGCGCATCGCGCATCTCGTCGTAGGCGGCCCCGATCGCGCCCAGCGCCCGCCGGCCGAGGCGCGGCAGGCTGAAGGAGCGCTGCTCGCGCACGTAGCGCAGGTAGTCGGCGATCAGGCCGAACGGCCGCACCAGCCAGACCGAGAGAATCATGACGAGCAGCGCGACGGCGACGACCGAGGTGACGCCCAGGAGCAGCGTCTTCCGGCGCGCCGCCTCGATGAACTGGCCGAAGCTCTGCACGGGCTTGCCGACGCTGACGGCGCCGACGATCGCGCCGGCGCCGTCGGAGGCCGTCTCGCGGATCGGCACGGCGACGTACATCACCGAGGTGCGCGGGTCGCCCTCGACGTCGGCGGTGGTGCGCGCGCCGTAGCGGCCGTGCAGCGCCAGATAGACGTCGTGCCACTGCGAATGGTCGGCGCCGAGCGCCAGCGAGCGCGAATCGAAGATCACCGTGCCCCAGCGATCGACGACGGTCACTCGCAGCTCGACCCGCGTCTTCTCGATGCCGTAGATGTCGGCGCTGAAGCGGCGCGCGTAGAGCGTGCGGAACACCGGCTCGAGCTGTTCCACGCGCAGATTGCCGTCGAGCGACGCGTTCTCGATCAGCGCGGCCATCAGCTGCGCCGTCTCGACCAGCGACTCTTCCGCCGATTCGCGGTAGCGCGGATCGATGTCGCCGAGCTGGCGATACATCAGGAAGGCCACGCCCAGCGCGTAGGCGACGAGAAGGCCGATGAAGATGCGGTTGCGCTTGGTCACGCAGAGCTCGCCGGTCGCCGCCTTCAGGAGGGCAAGGGCGGCAGGTCTTCGGCGAGCGCGTAGCCGCTGCCGCGATGCGTGCGGATCGGATCCTCGTTCGGCGCGATCGCCTTCATCTTCGCGCGCAGCGTCTTCACGTGCGCGTCGACGGTGCGGTCCATGCTCTCCGTGTCGTTGCCCCAGACGCGCTCGAGCAAGGCGTCACGCGAGTAGACGTGGCCGGGGCGCGCCGCCAGCGTTTTGAGCAGGTGGAACTCGTAGCGCGAGAGCTCGAGCGGGCGGTCGTAGTAGCGGATCTGCATGCGGCCTTCGTCGACGGCGATCGGCGGCGCTGGCGTCGCGGACGCGGCGGCTTCGGGCGCCGCGGCGACGGCGGGCTTGGCGCTGCGGCGCAGGATCGAGCGGACGCGGGCGACGAGCTCGCGCGGCGAGAACGGCTTGGCGACGTAGTCGTCGGCACCGAGCTCGAGACCGACGACGCGATCGATCTCGTCGCTGCGCGCGGTGAGAAAGACGACCGGAACTTCACTGGTCGCGCGGATCCGCTTGAACACCTCGAAGCCGCTCGTATCGGGCAGGCCGACGTCGAGGATCACGAGCGCCGGCGGGTCGCTGCCGATCCGCGCCAGCGCCTCTTCTCCGGTGCCGCACCAGGCGGGCTCGAAGCCTTCGGTGCGCAGCGCGTACTGCAGCGTGTCGACGATGCCCGGCTCGTCTTCGACGATGAGGACCTTTTGCCTCATGGAGCCCCCACGCTCGCGGCTGTCGCCGCTGCGCTGCCCCCCGAGGGGGCGGCGCCCGGTTCGGGGCGGGCCGGCGCTCGGGCGCAGCTCATGTCGGCAGGAAGCCTTCGATCGACAGGTATCTCTCGCCGGTGTCGTAGTTGAACCCGAGGACGGTCGAGCCGGGAGCGATATCGGGCAGCTTCTGGGCGATCGCGGCGAGCGTCGCGCCCGACGAGATGCCGACGAGCAGGCCCTCCTCGCGCGCCGATCGACGCGCCATCTCGCGCGCCGCCTCGGCCTCGACCTGGATCACGCCGTCGAGCAGATCGACGTGCAGGTTGGCCGGGATGAAGCCGGCGCCGATGCCCTGGATCGGATGCGGGCTCGGCTTGCCGCCGCTGATGACAGGCGATGCGCTCGGCTCGACGGCCCAGACCCTGAGCCGCGGCCACATCTTCTTGAGCACCTGCGCGCAGCCCGTGATGTGGCCTCCGGTGCCGACGCCGGTGATGAGGGCATCGATGCCACTCGGAAAGTCGGCAGCGATCTCCTCGGCGGTGGTACGCGCATGGACGTCGATGTTGGCCGGGTTGTCGAACTGCTGCGGCATCCACGCGCCCGGCGTCGCCGCGACGATTTCGCGGGCGCGGGCGATCGATCCCGTCATCCCCTTCTCGCGCGGAGTCAGCTCGAAGGTCGCGCCATAGGCGAGCATAAGGCGGCGCCGCTCGACGCTCATGCTGTCGGGCATGACGAGAACGAGCTTGTAGCCCTTGACCGCCGCGACCATGGCCAGGCCGACTCCCGTGTTCCCCGAGGTCGGCTCGACGATCGTCGCGCCCGGCTTGAGCGCGCCGGCAGCCTCCGCCGCCTCGACCATCGACAGCGCGATCCGGTCCTTGATCGAACCGCCCGGGTTCGATCGCTCGCTCTTCACATAGACGCTGTGCGTCGCGCCGAACAGCCGGTTGATGCGGATGTGCGGCGTGTTGCCGATCGTGTGCAGGACGTCGTTGGCAAGCATGCTTGGGCCCTTCGTCGCCGGGTGCGTCCCGGACCGGTCGCGGCGATTATGTTCTCGCTCTCCGCGAGCGGGCGGCGCGAGGCCGTTTGCGACAATGCGCGATGCCCGCGCCTCTTCAGAACGACACTTTCCTGCGCGCCTGCCTGTCGCAGCCGACGCCGTTCACACCCGTCTGGCTGATGCGCCAGGCCGGGCGCTACCTCCCCGAGTACCGCGCGACCCGGGCTCGGGCCGGCAGCTTCATGGGTCTCGCGACGAACGTCGATTTCGCGACCGAAGTGACGATGCAGCCGATCGAGCGCTATGCGCTCGACGCCGCCATCCTCTTCAGCGACATCCTGACGGTCCCCGATGCGATGGGGCTCGGCCTGAGCTTCGCCGAGGGCGAGGGGCCGCGTTTTGCCCGACCGTTGCGCGACGAGGCGCAAGTCCGAAGCCTGGCCGTGCCCGACATGGCCGGGCTGCGCTACGTGTTCGACGCCGTCGCGTCGATCCGCAAGTCCCTCGCCGGACGCGTGCCGCTGATCGGTTTTTCGGGCAGCCCGTGGACGCTCGCTTGCTACATGGTCGAAGGCGGCGGCTCGGACGACTATCGCCTCGTCAAGACCATGCTGTACGACCGGCCCGACCTGCTGCATCGCATTCTCTCGATCAACGCCGACGCGGTGGCGCTCTACCTCAACGCCCAGATCGACGCCGGCGCGCAGGCGGCGATGATCTTCGACAGTTGGGGCGGCGTCCTCGCCGACGGCGCGTTCCAGGCTTTCAGCCTCGCCTACACCGAGCGCGTCCTGCGCCGGCTCAGGCGCGACGCGGACGGCCGGCGCGTTCCGCACATCGTCTTCACCAAGGGCGGCGGGCCCTGGCTGGAAGCGATCGGCAGCCTCGGTGCCGACGTCGTCGGCGTCGACTGGACGGTGCACCTGGGCCGGGCGCGGGCGCGGGTCGGCGACGGTATCGCTTTGCAGGGCAATCTCGATCCGAATGTGCTTTTCGCCGGGCCGCAGGCGATCCGTACCGAGGTCGCAGCGACGCTCGCCAGCTTTCACCAGGCGCCGCAGTCGACGCGAAACGGCCACGTCTTCAACCTCGGCCATGGCATCAGCCAGCACACGGCGCCGGAGCGCGTCAGCGTCCTCGTGGACGCGGTCCACGAGCTGTCGCACCCTTACCACTCCGCCGCCGCTTCGTGACGAAAGTCACGCGACCCCGCTGTACCTCGGTCAAATGCGGTGAGTGAGCGCTCAGGGCTTGACTTATCCCCATGACTTTGATCTGTCATAAAACGTGCGACCGGTGTTGCACCGCATCAACGCTTTCTCCGCCGCCGCGCGTAAGTTGTTGATTTCATTGATATCGGCTGCCTGCCGCGAAAGCAGGCAAGATGTTCGCAATCAAGACGCAGCAAGCGTTTCGCGGCACCCGGGGCTGGTTCTCCACAAAGTTACCCACAGCCGCAGTGGAGAATTTCAAAAGTAGCACCAAATCATGGACTTACGAGGCTTAGTTGAAGCCAATCGCGAGTCGGCAAAGGCGTCGCGGGGCGCACGATGAGCAACGATTTCACGGAGATCCGGGTCGCTGTCGAGACCCCGCAGCACGCCACGCTGGACTCGATCCTGAGCTACAAATGCGAGCGCCCGCTTGCGCTCGGATCATTGGTGCGTGTGCCGCTCGGCAAACGGGAGGTGACTGGAATCGTCTGGCCGGCAGCGCCCACGAATAGTTCGACCGACGACCTGCGCGAAATCGTCGAGATTTGCGCCGCGATCACGCCTTTTTCCGCCTCGTGGCGTGGTCTCGTCGAATTCGCCGCGTCGTACTACCAGCGCGGCGTCGGCGAGATCGCCCTGTCGGTCCTGCCCGCGCAGATGCGGGGCCTGGGAGATGCCGGCCTCGCCAACCGGCTGTCGCGCGCCATGAAGCTGCAGCCCGCGAGCGGTCACGGTCGGTCACTCCCCGAACCGGTCGTCCTGTCGCCCGAGCAAGCCGAGGCGAGCGCCCGGATGGGCAGCGCGCTGTCGAGTGCCGAGCCCGGCACGGTACTGCTGCATGGCGCCACCGGCAGCGGCAAGACCGAGGTCTACCTTCGTGCCACCGACGCCGTGCTGGGCCTTGGGCGCCAGGCGCTTGTCCTCGTTCCGGAAATCAACCTGACGCCGCAGCTCGTCTCCCGCTTCGCTGCGCGCTTTCCGGGTCGGCGCATCGTGTCGCTGCACAGCGGCCTGACCCCGGCACAACGCCTGCGCCACTGGCTGCTCGCGCACGCCGGATCGGCCGACATCGTTCTCGGCACACGGCTCGCCGTCTTCGCCTCATTGCCGCGGCTCGGCCTCATCGTCGTCGACGAAGAGCACGACGCGTCGTACAAGCAGCAGGAAGGGGCGCGCTATTCGGCACGCGACCTCGCCGTCTGGCGCGGCCGCAACGAAAGCGTGCTGGTCGTCCTCGGATCGGCGACGCCGTCGCTCGAGAGCTGGCATCGCGCCGACGCCGGCGGCTATCTGCGCCTGACGATGGCCGAGCGGATCGGCGGCGCGACATGGCCGCAGGTACGTCTGCTCGACATGAACGCGTTGCCGCGAACCCGTGGCACGGCACCGGCGCTGGCACCGCAGCTCGTCGCGGCGATGCAGGAGAGAATCGCGCGCGGCGAGCAATGCCTCGTCTTCCTCAATCGGCGCGGCTACGCACCGGTGCTGCATTGCGCCGAATGCGACTGGAAGAGCGGTTGCCCACACTGCAGCGCCTGGCGCGTCTTCCACAGGCAGGATCGCACCCTGCGTTGTCACCACTGCGGCCTGGCCGACGCCGTGCCGCGTGCCTGCCCGGACTGCGGCAACCCCGACATCGCGCCGATCGGCCGCGGCACTGAGCGCCTCGAGGAGCAGCTCGGCGTCCTGCTGCCGGGTGCGCGCATCGCCCGCATCGACGCCGACAGCGTGCGCCGCAAGGGCGCGCTCGAGGCCCAGCTCGGCGCCGTGCACGCCGGCGAAGTCGACGTCCTGGTCGGCACGCAGATGATCGCCAAGGGACACGACTTTCGCCGCATCGGCCTGGTCGCCGCAGTCAACCCCGACACTTCGCTTTTCAGCAGCGACTTCCGCGCCCCCGAGCGACTCTTCGCGCTGCTCATGCAGGCGGCCGGCCGGGCCGGGCGCGACGCTGCCCATCCGGGCGAAAGCGAGATGTGGTTGCAGACCTGGCATCCGGCGCATCCGCTCTACGCCGCGCTGGGTCAACACGACTTCGCCGCCTTTGCCGCGCGCCAGCTCAAGGAACGCGAATCGGCCGGGCTGCCGCCGTACTCGCATCTCGCCGTGCTGCGCGCCGAAGCCAGGTCGGCCGAGGCGGCGCGCAGCTTCCTGAGCGCCGCCGCGAAAGCAGCGCGGACCTTGCCCGAGTCGGAGGCGGTGATGGTCTACGCCCCGGTGCCGCTCGGCATCGCCCGCATTGCCGACGTCGAGCGGATGCAGATGCTGGTCGAGTCGGCGTCGCGCCACGCCTTGCAAGCCATGTTGCGCGCGTGGCTGCCGCTGCTGCAGAGCCTGCGCAGCGAGCGCAAGGCGCCCGAGCAGCGGCTGCTGCGCTGGGCCGTCGACGTCGATCCGCTCGCTATCTGAGCGGCCGGGTCACGTCGGCGAGCAGCAAGGTCGCGCGCACCAGGCCTTCGACCGCGTCGGCAAGGTCGGCGACCGGCTCGAGCGTGTCGATCTCGGCGAGGAGTGCCTCGGCGTCTTCGAGGTCCTCGGGGTCGAGGTGCCTGTAGATCAGTGCGAGCGGCTCGACCGTCGACTCGGACGGCAGCCGCATGAGGCCGGGAAACAGCTCGAACGCCGCGGCGATTCCTGCGACCCACGGGAAGACAGAGTCGCCGGGTTTCGCTGCCGGGTCGTCGAGCTCGAAGACCCACGGATCGAACCAGCGGCGACGCGCGATCGCGTCGCCGAGCTCGGCATGACGCCGTAGCGTCAGCGCGTTCAGCCGGCTCGCGTCGACGCCGCGCGGG
>DATMGW010000327.1:0-5768 GCA_035555295.1 Caldimonas sp. | reverse complement strand
CTGTCGACGCTGCGTACCGGGATCATGGCGGGCGCGCCGTGCCCGATCGAGACGATGCGCAAGGTCATCGCCAGGATGCACATGCACGCGATCACGATCGCCTACGGGATGACCGAGACCTCGCCGATCTCGTTCCAGTCGAGCCTGGACGATCCGCTCGAGCGCCGCGTCTCGACCGTCGGCCGGATCCAGCCGCACCTCGAAGTGAAGATCGTCGACGCCGCCGGCCGCATCGTTCCGGTCGGCCAGCCGGGCGAGCTGTGCACGCGCGGCTACGCCGTGATGCGCGGCTACTGGGAGGACGAGCCGCGCACGCGCGAATCGATCGACGCCGCCGGCTGGATGCACAGCGGCGACCTCGCGACGATCGACGCCGAGGGCTACGCCAACATCGTCGGCCGGGTCAAGGACATGCTGATCCGCGGCGGCGAGAACGTCTACCCGCGCGAGGTCGAGGAGTATCTGCTGCGCCACCCGGGCGTGCTCGACGTGCAGGTGTTCGGCGTTCCCGACCCGAAGTACGGCGAAGAGGTCTGCGCCTGGGTTGTGCCGCGGCGCGGGCACGCGCTCGACGAGACCGCGATCCGTGACTTCTGCAAGGACCGGATCGCCCACTACAAGGTGCCGCGCTACGTACGCATCGTCGAAGGATTCCCGCTCACGGCGACCGGCAAGGCGCAGAAGTTCGAAATGCGCAAGACAATGATCGAGGCACTCGGCCTCGCCGGCGCCGCCGAGACAGCTTAGCGGGGCGACCGTGTCGGCCTTCACGAAGCCGGCCAGGCGCGCCGGACGCGGCCCACCTAGAGTGGCGCATTGCTCGCACGAAGAGGGCACATGCGCCGGCGTTCACTCGTGGTCACGGGGTGCGGCGTCGCCGCCCTGCTCGCGGCATCGTCGTCGTGGGGTCAGATCTTCAAATGCCCGGTCGGTGGCGCGCAGGTCTACCAGCAGTCGCCCTGCGACGGCCTCGGCGCAAGCGGGGGTCAGCTCATCGTCGGCGCCAACGGTCAGAAGGTGGTCGCGGCACCGCGCGACGAGGCTCCGGCGCAACAGCCGCGGGTCCTTGGCAAGACCCGGCTGCGGTCGCCGACGCCGGTTACGGCCAAAGTCGCCGTAAAGTAGTGCTATTCGCCCGAGGAGAGCGTTCCATGAAAGCCTTGCTCCTTCTTGCCGGTACGATGTGCCTGGCCGCGCTGCCCGTCGACGCCTCGGCGAGTTGCTACTACGTCTTCTCGGCACAGAATCAGCTCGTTTATCGATCGACGATTTCGCCCGTCGATCTGTCGCGACCCATTTCCGAGGGAATGAAGGGGCGCTACGCCGGTGGCCACCTGACGATGGTCCCCGACGAGACGGGGTGTCCCGACTTGATCGCCAGCAGCGAGGGCGGTGGCTCCGCCATCTTCGGGCAGCCGATGACCGGTGGCGAACGCTCGATCTCGGCGATGGACGTATCGCCGGTGCTTCGCAACCTCAAATCCGTTGGCCCGGGAACCTCGGCTTACGATCCCGGCCTCGCAAGGCCTGCGTACGATTCGACGCGCGACGCGGCCCGACGCAGCATGCCGAGCCGCTAGACGCTCTGCCCGCGAGCGCGAGGAAGGGGCGCGGCGGGGCGTTCTGCCGGGTCTTCGACCTCACCATGAATTCGTCGCTTCGGCTTCTTCTGATCGGCGCGATGCCGCAATTCGTGTCGCTCGCCGCGGTGGCGGCCGACGCGTTCGGCGCCTCGGCGAGCGATCGTGCCGCCAACCTCGCCGACGCGCAGGCGATGCTCGGCAACGAACCGCCCTATGACGCGATCGTCCTCGATACGGCGAGCGTCGTCGTCTCTGCGGCCGAGGTCGAGGCGATCGCGGCGCGCGCCGCGCTCGTCGTCGTCGTCATCGAGCCGGACGCCGAGCACGCGCTCGGCTGGATGCGGCGCGGCGCCGACGACGTGCTCGCTCCCGACGAGCTGGCCGGGGCCGTCGGCTGGCGCCGCCTGCGTTTCGCGATCGAGCGCCGGCGGCGCGGCGAAGGGCGCCAACCGGCGTATGCGACCGACCCCGCGACCGGACTGCCGCATCGCCAGCAGCTGGTCGAGCATCTGAGCCAATTGCTCGCCTTGCGCGAGCGCGAGCCGGCGCCGATGGCGGTGCTCGCGCTGCGCATCGAAGTTCCTGCGGAGGCCGAGGACGAGGACGTCGCCCTGCTGCGCCGCAAGCTCGCGGTTCGCCTGCGCGCCGCCGTGCGGGCGAGCGACATCGTCGCGTCGGTCGGCGACGATTCCTTCGTCGTTGTCCTCGGCGCCGTGCTTTCGCCCGGCGATGCGGCGCGCGTCGCCGACAAGCTCGCCGCCGTGATCGTCGCGCCGCTCGCGCTCGGCGGGACCGAAGTCTCGGTCGCCGTCGCCGTCGGCATCGGCCACTATCCGCACGACGGCGCGCAGGCCGATCGCCTGCTGCGCCGTGCCCTGGCGCTGGCCGCGGTGGCGCCGCCGATGGCGAGCGACGGCGGCGCCGTGGTGCACGACCCCGACAGCCTGCTGCGCGCCGCCGCCAACGACGAGCGCTGAGGCCCCGCCCGGCTCAGCGCGTGATGTCGCCGAGACAGAGATACTTGGTCTCGACGTAGTCCTCGATTCCGTGCCGTGAGCCTTCGCGGCCGAGTCCCGACTGCTTGACGCCGCCGAACGGGACTTCGGCGGTCGAGATGATTCCGCAATTGACGCCGACCATTCCCGATTCGAGCGCTTCGCCGACGCGAAAGACGCGGCCGATGTCGCGGCTGTAGAAATACGCGGCAAGGCCGAACTCGGTGGCGTTGGCCAGGGCGATCGCCTCGGCCTCGGTCTCGAAGCGGAAGACCGGCGCGACCGGGCCGAAGGTCTCCTCTTGCGCGCACAGCATCTCGCTCGTCGCGCCGGACAGGACGGTCGGCTCGTAGAACTGGTCGCTGCCGAGCGCGCCGAGGCGCTTGCCGCCGGTGACCAGCGTGGCGCCCTTGGCGAGGGCGTCCTTGACGTGCGCCTCGATCTTCTCCATCGCCGCGGCATCGATCACCGGGCCTTGCGTCACCCCGGCAGCGAAGCCGTTGCCGACCTTGATGGCTTTCGCCTTGGCCGTCAGCTTGGCGATGAAGGCGTCGTAGACGCTGTTCTGCACGTAGATGCGATTGGCGCAGACGCAGGTCTGCCCGGCGTTGCGGTACTTGCTAGCGAGCGCGCCTTCGGCGGCGGCGTCGAGGTCGGCGTCGTCGAAGACGATGAAGGGCGCGTTGCCGCCGAGCTCGAGCGAAAGCTTCTTGATCGTCGGCGCGCACTGCTTCATGAGGATGCGCCCGACCGCGGTCGATCCGGTGAAGGACAGGTGCCGGACGATCTCGCTCTCGCACAGCACCGTGCCGATCTCGCTCGAGCGCGACGAAGTCACGACGTTGAGGACACCGGGCGGCAGGCCGGCACGCTGCCCGAGCTCGGCGATCGCAAGCGCACTGAGCGGCGTCAACCCGGCCGGCTTGACGACGATCGTGCAGCCGGCGGCCAGCGCCGGCCCGACCTTTCTCGTGATCATGGCGATCGGGAAGTTCCACGGCGTGATCGCCGCGCACACGCCCATCGCCTGCTTGATGACGACGTAGCGCTTGTTGTTATCGGTGGTCGGGATCGTCTCGCCGTAGACGCGCTTGCCTTCCTCGGCGAACCATTCGATGAAACTCGCGCCGTAGGCGACTTCGCCTTTCGCCTCGGCGAGCGGCTTGCCCTGCTCGGCGGTCATGATGCGGGCGAGGTCGTCGCCGTGCTCGGTCATGAGGCGAAACCATTTCATGAGGACGCCGGCGCGCTCCTTGGCTGTCCTGGCGCGCCAGGAGGGCCACGCCGCGGCCGCGGCGTCGAGGGCGCGGTGAGCGTCGTCGGCGCGCAGGTCGGCGACGTCGACGAGCTTTTGCCCGGTCGCCGGGTCGCGGACGTCGAAGCGGGCGGCGCCGCGGCTCCATTCGCCGCCGATCAGGGCGTCGCTCTTGAGAAGCGTCGGGTCGGCGAGCGTCGACAGGGGAGAAGTCTTCATGTCCATGGCGGGTCTCCTGGCAGTGCCGGAAGACTCTAGCGCGAGAACTTCGCCCGCGGTCGGATTGCGGGCATGAGGGCTGAAGATCGGCTGCGCCTACCATTGCGCCTTTGCCAAGCGTGCGCACCCCCAGCCGAGCGCGACCCGACCATCGATGAAAGCCTCCGAGATCCGCTCCACGTTCCTGAAGTTCTTCGAGTCGAAGGGGCACACGGTCGTCCCTTCGAGCCCGGTCGTTCCGGGCGACGACCCGACGCTGCTCTTCACCAACGCCGGGATGAACCAGTTCAAGGACGTCTTCCTCGGCTTCGAGAAGCGGCCCTACGTGCGTGCCGCCACGGCGCAGAAGTGCATCCGCGCCGGCGGCAAGCACAACGACCTCGAGAACGTCGGCTATACGGCGCGACACCACACCTTCTTCGAGATGCTCGGCAACTTCAGCTTCGGCGACTACTTCAAGAAGGACGCGTTGCGCTACGCATGGGAGCTGCTGACCCGGGTCTACGGGCTGCCGAAGGACCGGCTCTGGGCGACCGTCTACGCCGAGGACGACGAGGCCTACGCCATCTGGAAGGACGAGATCGGCCTGCCGGCGGAGCGGATCGTGCGCATCGGCGACAACAAGGGCGCGCGCTACGCGTCCGACAACTTCTGGATGATGGGCGACACCGGCCCGTGCGGCCCGTGCAGCGAGATCTTCTACGACCACGGCCCCGGCATTCCCGGCGGGCCGCCGGGATCGCCCGACGAAGAGGGCGATCGCTACATCGAGATCTGGAACAACGTGTTCATGCAGTTCAACCGCGACGACGCGGGCGTGATGCACAAGCTGCCGAAGCCGAGCGTCGACACCGGGATGGGTCTCGAGCGCCTCACGGCGGTCCTGCAGCACGTCCATTCGAACTACGAGATCGACCTGTTCGTGAACCTGCTCGCGGCGGCGAAGCGCGCGGTCGACGCCGCCGGCGCCGGCGCCTGCGATGCCGCCTCGCCGTCCCTGAAGGTGATCGCCGACCACATCCGCGCCTGCACGTTCATCATTGTTGACGGCGTCATTCCCGGCAACGAAGGGCGCGGCTACGTGCTGCGCCGGATCACCCGGCGCGCGATCCGCCACGGCTACAAGCTCGGTGCGAGAAAGCCCTTCTTCCACAAGCTCGTCGCCGACCTCGCCGCCGAGATGGGCGACGCCTATCCCGAGCTTCGTCGCGACGGCCAGCGCGCCACCGACGTCCTGTGCCAGGAAGAAGAGCGGTTCTTTCAGACCATCGCAAATGGCATGGAGATCTTGGAAGGATCTATCGTGGTTAGTCCGGGCACGGGCACGTTGACGTTGACAGGGCACGCGCCGACCTTTACGCAGACAACCAGTCCACCGACTATTCCCGGCGATGTTGCCTTCAAACTTCATGACACCTATGGGTTCCCGCTCGATTTGACCGCTGACGTCGCGCGCGAGCGCGGCGTCGCCGTCGACACCGCCGGCTTCGAGGCGGCGATGGCGAGGCAGCGCTAGCAGGCGCGCGCCTCGGCGAAGTTCAAGGTCGCGCAAGGCCTCCAGTACAGCGGGGCGGCGACGACGTTCCACGGCTACGACGCGCTGACCCACGACAGCGCCAGGATCGTCGCGATCTACGTCGACGGCAGCGCCACGACGGCCGCGCGCGCCGGCGACGACGCGGTCGTCGTCCTCGACCACACGCCGTTCTATGCCGA
>DATMGW010000326.1:0-3886 GCA_035555295.1 Caldimonas sp. | reverse complement strand
AGGCGAGCGAGCGCAGCGCGATGACCTTGCGCGCATACGCCGCATCGGCGTCGAGGTCGAGCGCGGCGGCGCACAGTTGCGCGGCCAGGCGCGGCAGCGCACGGAAGAAGTGCGTGTGTTCGATGCTGCGGGCCAGGGCGAAGCCGGCGATCAGCTCGACGCGTGCCTTGTCGTGCGAGCCTTCGCGCAGGTGCCGCAACGCGTGCGTCAGGTGCAGGTAGCACCGACTGGGCGCAGCATGCGCGCCGGAGAAGAGCTCGACGGCGCGCGTGAAGACGGCCGCGGCCTCCTCGTAGCGTCCGAGCGCCACATCCACCATCCCGGTCTGATTCAGGATGGGGCCGATTTCGGACGCCGGGGAAAAGGCCTCTTCCGACTTGCGCAGGCTCAGGGTCGCATGTGCCGACGCTGTCTCGATGTCGCCCAGGCTCAGCGCATTGCGCGAAAAGAGGAAGTGGAACAGCGCGTAGTCTTGTGGGTGAGCAGGGTCGAGTAGCCGGTGGCCGGCTTCAAGATGCTCCCGAGCTGCGGTCGCGTCCTGGCCGGCCAGCGCATGCAGGGCGCGCAGCATCAGCGCGCGCGCCACCAGGCGACGACCGGCGGCGCTCGGTGCACAACGCTCGACCGCGTCGAGCTCCTCCATCAGGCGCGGCGCCATCGCGCCTGCCTCGAACCAGCGCGCCTGGCTGACGCATACGTGCCAGAGCGCGCGGCTGTAGTCGCCCACCTCCGGAAGCGCCGCAACGGCCGCACCTGCAGCGTGGAAGTCTCCGGCGCTCACACGGTCGAACGAACGACCCATTCCGTGCAGCGCGGCAGCCGCGCAGCGTAGCCGCACCTCGGCATCGAGCCGGGAACCGAGCGCGGCGAACGCCGTTTCAATGTCGCCGGCATCCACGCAGCGGCCGTTCTCGCCTTCGCCGAAAACCTGCAGGCGCGCCGCCACACGGAACAGCGCCAGCGGGCTTTGCTCGCCGGGCGCGGCAGCGGTCACTGCCACGCGCAGGGTGCGTGCTTCGAAGCCTTCGTAGGTCTGGTTGTCAAACAGCGTGCACTGCACCAGGCCGCAGGCCGTCAACTCGATTCCGCAGGCGTCGGATTCCCGGACGAACACTTCCTCGGCGGCCAGCCAATGAATCCGAGCAAGGCCCAGATCGTCGTACTGGGCTACGTAGCCCCGCCAGAACTCGAGCCAGCCATTCGCCGGCGCCACCGGGTCTGCGGCAAGCGCCGCGCGCAAGCCGCGCAGGCCCTGCTGCCGCATGAGGCGCTCGCCGGCATCGAAATCCCTGGGCAGCGACGACGCCCGGGCGTCGTCGTCTGACGAGGTCGTGGCCAGATGCAAATCAGCGGTTCGACGGGGCATCGATCACTCGGCGAGGCGATGCGATCAGCATAGACGAGCAGAGCCCGGCCGGACATCGGGAGCACGGGACGATGCCGGCGTCCCGTGCCCGCACGCTAGCCGGGATAGCGGCCCGGCCGCACCCGGTTCAGGATCTCGGCCAGCGCTTTCGCGTCCGACTCGTCCAACTCCACCGGCACGGGCGTGCCACCGTAGTACAGCGTCGCCTTGCCATCGTCCGGCTGGCGATTCGGCCGGCCGACGTGCCAGGAGCGCTTGCCCTGGATCGCCTGCCACGGCCGCTGGACGTCGGCCGGGGCGGTGATCCGCACCTGTTTGCCGCTCGGCAGCGTCGCGTCGCTGCCCAGATCGATCGCCTTGGTCGGATTCCCCATGCCACGCCACTTAGCAGAAATCGTGCGCGCGACGCGCGCTGCCGGGACATTTCTTTGTCGGGCCGAGGCCCACTGAGGGCTCGCCGGTGCCCTAGCGCACAGACGGATCGGGCGCTTGCGGTCAACGTAGATCCATGTGGCTGATCTACGGCATCGGGGCGGCAGTGTTTGTCTGGGTCGTCGTGCAGGCTTGGGACCGGCGCCATTCGGCGGCCCGCGCCGGTCGACAGGAGGCGGGTCGGGTCGACGCGGAGTCCGCACTCCATTCATTGGAAAACGACTATTCGACCCAGGTCCGGGGCCCGGCGAAGTCATGAGAATCCCGGCCGATCCCGATTCCAGGCCCGGCGCGCCGGTCGCCCCCGGCCGGAGCGGCGAAGTCGCGGGCTGGACGCCGGACGACCCGGACCTGCCGTTCTGGCGCCGGGTGGGTGCCGAAGCGAGAGCAGCCGGCCTCGAACGCGCCGCCAACCCTTTTCTGCGACTCGTCTCGAGCGGACTCGCCGGACGGCAATCGTTCGCCGTTTCGTCGGCATGCTCGGCCGCCTGGCTCGAGGGATGGAGGGCGAGCGACGAATGCGGGCCGCGACCGCGTCGCTATCGCGGCGCAGACCCGACGCAAGCGCACCTCTCCTTCCCCTGAGGCCCGTAACCCGGGCAGACAGGCGGCCTTCTGGTACAAGCTTTCCCATCAGTCGTCGGAGACGAGGGAATGAATTACCGCTGCGCGCACCGTTGGTCCTTCTCCCAGTGGGGCGGCCCCCTGGCCGAGCGCGAGGACGAGCTGCCACCGACCGCAGGCCACGAGGTGACGGTGCGAGTCACGCATTGCGGCATCTGCCACTCCGACCTGCACGTCCAGGCCGGCGGCTTCGACATGGGCGGCGGCAAGCTGTCCTCGCTCGAGCGCTCGGGGACCCGGTTGCCCGTGACGATGGGACACGAGGTCGGCGGCGAGGTGGTCGAGATCGGCCCCGACGTCGACGGTCTGGCGCTCGGCGAGAAGGTCATCGTCTATCCCTGGCTCGGCTGCGGCGCGTGCCCGGTCTGCGAGCGCGGCGACGAACACCTGTGCCCGCGCGCGATGCGTAACCTGGGGATCCAGCTTCCCGGCGGCTATGCCGATCTCGTTCGCGTTCCGCACGCGCGCTACCTGGTGCCGATCGGAACGCTCGCGCCGGAACGCGCCGCCACCTTCGCATGCGCCGGAATCACGGCCCTGGGTGCGATACGAAAGCTCAACCCGATGACGGCCGACGACAGCGTCGTCGTCATCGGCTGCGGCGGCGTCGGAATGACGGCGGTGGCGTTGTTGTCCGCGACGTCGAAGGCCCGCATCGTCGCCGTCGACACGGATCCGGCCAAGCGCGAGGCGGCGCTGAGCCACGGAGCTGCCCTGGCCTTCGATCCGGTCCTGCCCGATGTGCTGAAGACGGTCGGCAAGGCCTGCGCCTTCAACATCGCCGGCGCCCTCGACTTCGTCGGCGCCGAAAGGACCTCGTCGCTCGCCGTCAACCTGGTCCGCCGCACCGGGCAGGTCGTGATCGTCGGCCTGTTCGGCGGCGAGTTCAGCATGCCCTTGCCGATGTTCGCGCTGAAGTCGCTGCAGATCAGCGGCTCCTATGTCGCCGGCCTGAACGACCTGCGCGAGCTGGTCGCCCTGGCGCAGCGCGTCACGCTGCCGCAGATTCCGCTCGACCTGCGGCCGCTCGCGCAGGTCAACGAGGCCCTGGGCGACCTGGCGCACGGCCGGGTCGTCGGGCGCGTCGTGCTTCAGCCCTGAGCGCTCAGGCGATGCGCGCGTCGCTGCGCCTGCTCAGGGGCGCGCCCCGAGAGCCTGGTAGAGCGCCGCCGTGTCCGCATAGCGCTGCGCCTGCACCTTGACGCGATCGAGCGCGGTCTGCAGTTGCTGGCGCTGCGTGTCGAGCAGGGCCAGCTCGCTGATCCCACCGGCGGCGTAGCGGCGGCTCGCGATCGCCGCGCCATCGCGCGCCGCGCGGGCGGCTTCGTCGCGCGAGTGCAGCTCGTCGGCATCATGCTGCAAGGCACGCAGGATGTCGGCAACTTCCTGCAGGCCTTGCAGCACCGTCTGCCGGTACGAGGCGAGCGCCGCCTCGTACGCCGCTTCGGCCGAGCGCTCACGGGC